>CAKUKL010000028.1 GCA_934662925.1 uncultured Oscillospiraceae bacterium
CCCATCACCATCAGGGTGGCGGTAGCGGAAAATCCCGCAAACGCCTGCGAAAATGAGATCACGCCCGTAAAATACATGATCAGCACAAGGCCCAGCATGCTAACGGACAGCGGGATCTTCTCCGTCGCAAACAGGACGATCCCGATCAGCAGAAGTATAATGACAAATGTGGACTGAGGCAAAGGATTCACTTCCTCCCGTTAAGAATACTCAAACCGCGGGGTAAACAAACCCCGGCCGAAAAACACTTGAGGTAACTCGGCCGGGGCATGTTTGTCCTGTGTGGAATGCTTACTTCTTCGCCAGCAGCGGATCCCGTCCGGCCAGCGCGGTCACGGCGTTCTTCCGCTGGATCTGGTTGGTACCGCTGAAGATCTGGAATATCTTGGCGTCCCGCATGAGCTTCTCAACGGGGTAATCCTTCATGTAGCCGTAGCCGCCGAAGACCTGAACGGCGTCCAGCGTGGTCTGCATGGTGCAGTCGCTGATAAACGTCTTGAGCAGGTTGGGGGTATGGCCGATGTCGATGCCGTCCCGCTTGCAGCAGACGGCCTCGTACAGCATGGCGCGGCAGGCCTGCGTGCGGGCCTCCATATCGGCCAGCATGAAGCCCACGGCCTGATGGTCGATGATGCGCTTGCCGAACTGACGGCGGGTCTTGGCATACTCCAGCGCGTAATCAAAGGCAGACTGCGCCAGGCCGAGGCAGTAGGCAAGGCCGGTGAGGCGGCCTTCGTCGCTGATGATGCTCAGCGCCTTGACAAAGCCGGTGCCCACTTCGCCGACGCTGTGATCCTCGGGGACCCGGACATTGTCGAACACAACCTCGGAGGTCTCGGAGGTCTTGAGACCCATCTTGTTCTCCTTCTTGCCAATGGTCACGCCGCGCTCCTTCTCGACCACGAACACGGTCACGCCCTTAGAGGCCCGCTGGGTCTTGTCCGTCCAGGCGGCGACAATGAAGTAATCGGCGTTGGGGCCGCCGGAGGCAAAGCACTTGGTGCCGTTGATGACCCACTCGTTACCGTCCTTCACGGCGGTAGTGCGCATGGCGGCGGCGTCGGAGCCGGCGTCAGCTTCGGTCAGACAGAAGCAGTGCTTCAGCTCGCCGCTCATGGTCCGCTGAGCGATGTCCAGCTTCTGCTCCATGGGCATGGAGGTCTCCCAGATGGCGCTGCAGTTGTTGCCCAGATTGGTAAAAGCGAAGGTAAAGCCGGCGTCCACCTGCGCCATTTCCTCGGCGATGATGGTGCGGGTGAGGATGTCCATGTTCAGACCGCCCAGCTCTTCGGGGATGTTCATGGCGTAGTAACCGGCGTCAGCCATCTTCTGATGGACGTCCATGGGATAGGCGCCGAGGCCGTGGTCAGCCTTCTCAAGGGCTTCCAGCTGGGGCTTCAGTTCTTTTTCCAAAATTTTGCGGGCATCGTCCGCGAGAGCGCGCTGCTCTTCCGTTGCATAGCGAAAATGTACCATAACTGTTACCATCCTTAAATTTTGTAGTTTGTGCGAAGGCCATTCCGCTGCGGCAGGATGCCGCTCCGGATCGAATGGACCCGCATCGTTCCGCCGGGTGAACAGCAGCTGCCAGCCCGGCGGGACCAAACGCCGCGGAGAGTTGAGGTGTTAGCCGACACCTGCCTTGATTATTAGCACAAACTGTGCCAACTTCCCGGAATCCTCCCGGCAAAAGCTCTCTGTACAGGCCTTGTGGATGGTATATAATTTATTAGAGGTATAAAAATTTTTCAGTCTACCGCCCAGCTCCCGGTGGG
Organism: uncultured Oscillospiraceae bacterium; assembly: GCA_934662925.1. Classification (GTDB taxonomy): domain Bacteria; phylum Bacillota; class Clostridia; order Oscillospirales; family Oscillospiraceae; genus Enterenecus. The sequence continues at coordinate 1,776 of CAKUKL010000028.1, forward strand.
ACACACCCCCATAGGGAAACTGTGTCACAGCCGGACTGTGTCGGTCATGCCGACAAACTGTGTCGCTCCACTGAGTCGAATGACACACGGCGTCGAAAACCGACACAGCGAGCCGCGACCCACCTCCGGTCTTTCCGACACAGGGCCGGAAAATTTTTTATTCGCCGGGAGTACAGATTTTTTGAGATGGGGCAACGGAAATCCTGATACCCCCCAGCCGCGCCATTAGCATTTTCCACGGAATTGGCACGGCCTTTGCAATAATTATAGGCAGCCGACACAAAACGCCAACCGGAGAACCAAACAACGAAGCTGACACCAAGCGATACGAAAAGAGAAAGGAAGATCATACCATGATCAAAGCATTGGATGACATCAAAGTCGTAGAGCTGTCCACCGCGGCCGCCGGCCCCACCTGCGGCAAGGCCCTCATCGAGTACGGCGCGGAATGCATTCTGGTCGAGCCGAAGGGCGGCGTCGTCAACCGTCCCACCTGCCAGTTCGACTTCATGAATACCAAGAAGAAGTCCATCATCATCGACCTGAAGAACCCCGAGGGTCTCGAGGCCATGTACCGCCTGCTGGCCAGCGCCGACGTGTTCGTCAGCAACTACCGCTACAAGGCTCTGGTCAAGCTGGGTCTGGGCTATGACACCCTGAAGGAGAAGTTCCCCCGGCTCGTCTACGCCTATGTCACCGGCTACGGCGACGAGGGCCCCATGAAGGACGATCCCGGCTTCGACAACACCGCTTTCTGGTGCCGCGCCGGTATCCTGCATGACATGATCGAGGCCGGCTGCACGCCTCCCGCTCCCCCCGTCTCCCCCAGCGGTCTGGGCGACATCCTGTGTGGTACCGTGCTGGCCAGCGGCGTCATCGCCGCCCTGCGCAACCGCGACAAGACCGGCAAGGGCAGCCGGGTGCGCACCTCCCTGCTGGGTCTGGGCCTGTACGCCAACTACTCCCAGATGCTGCTCAACCAGTACGGCACCGTGTATCCCAAGACCCGCACCAAGCCCAACCGTGCCCTGTCCAACAGCTATCCCGCCAAGGACGGCTGGATCTACCTCATCACCCTGAACTTCCAGAAGGACTTCTTCAAGCTGCTCAAGGCTCTGGGCCGCGAAGATCTGGTGGGCGATCCCCGCTGGCAGTCCATTAAGGACACCGAGGGCGAGAAGGCCAAGGAAGTCAGCGACATTCTGGAAGAAGCCTTCAGTAAGTACACCGTCGCCGAGCTGCGCGAGATCTTCAAGTCCATCGACATGGCTCTAGGCGAGTACCGCGGCTGCGCCGACGAGCTGGACGATCCCCAGGCCTGGGCCAACGGCTTCCTCACCCGCATGACCAACTACGACGGCAAGGAAGTTGTGGTTCCCACCTATCCTGTCAAGTACGATGACGACGCCCCCACCGAGCTGACCACCGCCTCTGCCGCCGGCGCTGACACCGTCCAGATCCTGAAGAACGCCGGGTACTCCGACGCCGAGATCGACAAGATGATCGCCGACAGCGCCGTGTTCGCCAACTAAAATAACAGTACCGCGGCATTCCGCGGAGCAACAGGCAGATCCCAAACACAAATCTGAAAAGGAGATATTGCTATGTTTGACAACATCATCGGCCTGGAGAGCGGCTGGAGAAAGATCGAATACAACTGGCGGGACATGGCGCTTTACGCGCTGGCCGTCGGCGCCGGTCCGGACGAGCTGGACTATTACTACGAGAAGAACATGAAGGCCATCCCGTCCTTCTGCTCCCTGCCCTACTACAACGCCGTGAACAACGAGCCTCAGCGCCCCTCCCCCTATCCCCCCAACTACTTCGCCGCCGACGTCATGAGCCGCGAGGCCGGACGCAAGCTGTTCACCGGTTTCCACATGGGCTTCCAGATCGAGATGCACCGCCCCCTCGACCCCATCAAGGGCACCCTCGTCCACAACAGCGTGGTGGACAAGATCTATGACCGCGGCGAGGGCAAGGGTCTGGATCTGGAGGTCAAGCAGTACATCCATGACGAGGCCGGCAACCTGATCTCCACCAACACCTCTTACCACCGGATGCCCGGTCTGGGCGGCTACGACAACTTCCCGCCCGCCGTCAAGAAGGTCGTGGAGTTCCCTGACCGCGCCCCCGACGCAGTCGTGGACGGTTACATTTCTAACGTCCAGCATGCCCTGTACCGCCTGACCGGCGACACCAATCTGGTTCACATCGACCCCGAAGAGGCCAAGAAGCTGGACGACAAGGGCGTGTTCATGCAGGGCCTGTCCTCCTTCGGCTTTGCCTGCCGGATGGCCATCAAGGCCGTCATCCCCGGCGAGCCGGAGCGGCTCAAGCGGCTGTACGTCCAGATGCGCTCCAAGGCCTATCCGGACACCCCCGTTCAGCTCCAGCTGTGGAAGGCCGGCGACCACTACGCCGTGTTCAAGTACGTCGATATGAACACCGGCAAGGCTATCCTCGACTGCTGCGAGATCGAGTGGAACTAAGCACAACCCCCCCATATTACCGAGAGGAGTTATCTCATGAAAGAATTCCGTTTTCCCCCTTGCCCCTATGAGGAGGATCCCGCCGTCAAGATGGCGGAATACTTCGCCAGCGTAAAGTACGAGGATCTGCCCGAGGCCGTCATCAACCGCGCGAAGATGGCCTTCCTGGACACCCTCGGCGTCATCATCGGCGGCAGCAACCGCAACAGTTCCCCCGTGGCGGTGGAATACGCCAAGACCTATGAGACCGACAAGGGCGACGCCCGGGTCATGGTGTACGGCAACCGTATGCCCGCCCCCATCGCCGCCCTGCCCAACGGCACCTTCGGCCGGGCGCTGGACTACGGCGACTGCCACAACACCGGCGGCCACATGTCCGAGTTCGAGATTCCCACGCTGATGAGTGCGCTGGAACTGCGCAAGACCCCCGCCACCGGCAAGGACCTGATCCTGGCCTACGCCGTGGGCGCTGAGTGGGGCACCCGTCACCATACCTCCTACAACTTCCAGCACCATGCCACCGAGGTCCCCGGCGAGGCCGGCTGGGTCCAGGCCACCGCCGCTCTGGCCAAGTTTCTGGAGCTGGACAAGGACCAGTTCATCAACGCCATGGGTCTGGCCTACACTGCCTGCAGTTTCGGCGAGGACCAGAAGAACAACGAGGGCAGCGAGGGCGCCCGTCTGGCTCACTCCTTCGAGTGCAGCGCCGCCATCAACGCCTGCCAGTTCGCCCTGCGCAATCAGACCGGCCCTCACTCCATCTACTTCGGTGAAGGCGGCATCCTGAACCATATCCGCTGGGACGACGTGGATCCCTCCGTGCTGACCGCCGATCTGGGCAAGCGCTGGATCTTCGAGGACCCCCACATGGATCTGACCATCAAGCCCTTCGCCTCCTGCAAGTTCACCCACTCCTGCATCTACTGCATGCTCAAGCTCAAGGAGCTGTATAAGTTCGCCCCCGAGGATGTGGTGGACATCCACTGCTTCATCGCCCCCAACGCCGGCCCCGTCATTCCCGAGTGCCGCTGGAATCCGAAGAGCATGGGCGACCTGATGTACGGCCTGCCCTACACCCAGATTCAGGCCCTGCTGTATGGCGATGTCCAGCTGGACGCCTTCACCGACGACCGTCTGTATGACAACGAGAAGATGTTCTCCATGCTGGGCATGGTCCACTACACCATCGATCCCAGCTGCGGCATCTTCGACGGCTACTCCGTGGAGGTCACGCTGAAGGACGGCACCAAGCACAAGTACACCGACGACGGCATCCCCGGCAGCGTGCGCAATCCCATGTCCTGGGATCAGCTGGAGAGCAAGTTCTGGAAGTGCGTGCCCTACTCCGCCGTTGATCTGGGCGAGGAGAAGTACAGGAAGATCGTCGCCCTGTGCCGCGATCTGGAGAACGTCCCCAACGTCAACGTTCTGATGGACACCATTACCCCCTGAGCGGCAGGGAACATGAAAAATAAAGAGATGGGAGACAACGTGTAAACAATGGACATTATACGAGTAATCGCAACGGTCATCATGATCGCGGCGCTCATCTATGTGATGAGCAAGAAGTTCAACGGTTCGATGACCCTTCTGATCTTCGGCCTCGTCGGTCTGGCGATCATGACCATCATCAAGGGCTCCACCGTTCTGCCTGACTCCTCCACCGGTTCGGCTGTTTTCGACGTGATTGAGGTCCTGACCGTCAAATTCAAGGTAAACCTGCCTGCCACAACCTTGCAGGTCATGGCAGTTATGGGCTATGTGGCGTACATGAACACCATGAAGGCGTCCCAGATGCTCACCGCCCTGATCGTATCCCCGCTTCAGAAGATGAAGAGCAAGTACGTCCCCGTGATCCTTGCCATGATCCTGGGTGTGATACTCCGCGTCTTTATCCCCAGCCAGGTGAGCCTGTCCGTGCTGTACTTCGCCACTATGTACCCCGTGTTCCTCGGTCTGGGCTTCTCCCGGCTGACCTCGGTGTGTATCTGCATCCTGGGCACCGCTCCCGACTGGGGTCCCGGCTGCCCCAACACCGGCTGGTGCTTCAATCAGGACTACATCAACTCCCTGACTGACATCGCCTCCTTCTTCATCAAGTACCAGCTCCCCGTGATCCTCATCAGCGCGGTCTGCATGATCGTCACCTTCGTGCTCATCACCCGCAAGGTGGAGGGGAAAACGCTGGCCGCCGAGCAGGCCCAGAACGCCGACACCAAGGTGGAGGCGGCCCTGACCGTCGATCAGGTCGGCGTACCCAAGTTCTACGCCATCCTGCCCCTGCTCCCCATCGTGATGGTGCTGATCTTCTCCAAGCTGATCATTTCCAGCATTTCCATCAGCGTGGCTACCGCCCACTTCGTCTGCTTCATCGTCGCCTTTATCATCAACATGATCTTCTCCAAGAAGACCATGGCCGAGCGGTTCAATGACGCGGCCGAGATGTGGAACGGCATGGGCAAGGGCATGGCAAGCGCCGGTGTGCTGGTCGCCACCGGCACCACCTTCTCCGCCGCGCTGACCGAGATCGGCGGCATCACGGTGCTGATGAACGCGCTGGCCGAATCCAGTCTGGGCGGCGGCGCCGCCACCGTGATCTCCGGCATCCTGACCACCTTCATCGCTTTCGCCACCGGTTCCGGCGCACCCGGCCTGTATACCGCCGTGCCCCTGATGCCTGCCGTGGCCGAGGCCACCGGTGCCAACCTGCTGGGCATGATCGTCCCTGTCCTGCTGGGCGGCTTCTGCGGCAGAAGCTTCTCTATCGTGGCCCCCGCCGTACTGATCGGCTGCGCCACTGGCAACGTCTCCCCCACCGACATCATGAAGCGGAACATCGTCCCCATGCTGGTGTTCTTCGTCGTCGGCACCATCCTGTCCATCATTCTGTTTGTGTAACATCCCCTGAATCTTCTCTCAAAACGCGGAAAGGACGCAGGCCCGAAGGCCTGCGTCCTTTCCACATTTTTACTGACGGCGATCTGCCCGCCGCTGTTTCAGTTGAATATTCAGCGCACCCGTTTGGCGTTATTCTCCGCAATGCTGGCAGTGAAGGTCAGCCGGTCCGGACGGCGGTGGAGCTGCTCGGTGAACCGGGCGGAACAGGCGGCGTAAATGCAGTAGACATAGGGCATGCCCAGATTCGTCTCCAGCAGGGAATTGACCACGAGGGTGTGTAGCTTGGCCCCGGCGGAGGCCAACCCCGCGCTGCGGATGCCGCCCAGCAGCAGCCCCGCCTCCCAGCCGAACTGCACCAGAACACCGATGGCCAGGATCCACGGGATATTGATCCGCTTCGTCCGCTCCTTCTGCCGGAGATTGTAAACGATCACGCCCAGATACCCGATGAACAGGATCGCCGCCATGTATCCGTGGTACGCTCCGGTGGTGCGCTGGATGACGATGGGGGCGGCGTCCGGCGCAAAGGTCTGGGTGAGCAGCGGGCAGCAGAACCACCAGCTGAGAATGAGGAGCGACCACTCAAACAGGTGCTCATCCCTGGACAGCCACAGCCAGATCCACGTAAAATTCGTAAAGCCGTAGCTCATGGACATCCACAGCAGCACCCAGAACAGGCTGTGGCCGTCAGAAATGCTCCGGGAGTGGCAGACAAGGTGGAAAATTCCGTAGTCCACCAGCATATACACCATCCCCATCACCAGCCCCACCAGCACGGTCATGTACTTTTTCTTCATCAGCAGCAAAATCAGGAACACGCACAAAAAGGCGATGTCCAGCCAGATATAGAGCGGCGCGAACTGCCGCTGGGCGATGATCTCCGTCATTTTCGTGTCCTCCGTATCGTTTTCGCCAGCACATTATAGTATAACGGCGGACAGAAGTAAAGGCTCCGGGCACATGGCCCGGAGCCTTGGAATTTCGATTTACGCCGGATCCGCCGGTTCGTCCTCCGCCAGCGGCAGGGCGATCTCCGCCTTGAACAGGTCGCCGTCGATGGTCAGGCGGAAGGTCCCCTTCTGCAATTCGGTAAGGGACTGGGCGATGGACAGCCCCAGCCCGGAGCCCTCCGTGGTACGGGACTCGTCCCCCCGGACGAAGCGCTCCACCAGCGCCTCCGGCGGCACGTTCAGCGGGTCCCGGGAGATGTTCTTCACCGACAGGAATGCCTGCGTCTGCCCGCGGCTCACTTCGACGTAAATTCGGGTTCCCTCCAGCGCGTACTTCGCGCAGTTGGACAGCAGATTGTCCACCACCCGCCAGAGATGGCGGCCGTCGGCCTCCACCCAGACCTCTTCCTCCGGGAAGGTGCGGATGACCCGCAGGTTCTGGCCGCTCAGGCGCTCCTCGTACTCGGCGAGGGCCTGATCCGCCAGCTGGGTCAGGCTGATGCGCTCCCGCATGACGGCCAGATTCCCCGTGGACGCCTTGGACGCCTCCACCAGATCCTCCGTCAGCTTCTTGAGCCGCTGGCTCTTCCGGTCCAGCACGTCGATATACTCCGCCGCCCGGGGATTTTCGATCTGCTCCTTTTTCAGCAGATCCACATAGTTGATAATGGACGTCAGCGGCGTTTTCAGGTCGTGGGACACGTTGGTGATCAGCTCTGCCTTGAACCGTTCGGAGCGCATCCGCTCCTCCACCGCCGCGGAAATGGACTGGCCCAGATTGTTCAGCTCGTCGGCGTGCCGCCGGAGGTCGGGCAGCATATGCTCCGTATTGATATGGTAGTCCGGGTTGCCGCCGATGATCTCACGGGTGCCCTTCCGGATCTTCTGCCACTGGTAGGCCCACAGGCACAGGTACACGATGCCCGCCGCCGTGATCAGCATCCACGGCCACATCACAATGGCGTAGCGGTAATAGCGATTCACAATGACTACAAATGTGAACAGGCCGTACCCCGTGCCGATGAGGGCCGCCTTCCAGATGATGGGCACCGCGCCGGCCACCTTGCCGATCGCGCGGCCCAGCCAGCGGCAGAACCGGCCGATGAGGGTGTTTTTCAGCAGGACATGGGCCTTGCACCGGGCCACGAAGGTCACCAGCGCGCCGATGCCCAGCGCCGCTGCTGCGGCCACCACCACGGCGATGATGATGAGCTGGGCAAACATGGGCAGATTCCTGTAAAATCCGCTGTAGACCTGGTCCAGCACAAAGGCGTACAGCAGCACGCCCAGCAGGACCATCACCGCCAGCAGCAGGTCGCCGGGGATACGGTGGAACCAGTTGAGGTAAATGCCGTCCCGATCCCGCCGGTGGCCCGCGGCCCAGCAGAGGTACACGGTGCACAGCAGCCCCGCCGCCGCAAGCACGACGGTCATCCCCAGCCGGAGACCCCGCTGGCTCTTCCAGCTGCTCAGGCTCCGGTATGCCTGAAGATAGTGGTCGTCAACGCTCATGCCCTTGTCCAGCCACAGCACCACGTTGAGCAGGTCCAGCCCGCTCTCCGACGTCTCCCGGACCCAGCCCTCTTCCAGATCAAAGCGGTAGCCGAACTGGTTTTCCTGAAAACAGTTCACCACCGTGGGACCGTAGACATAGGTGCCGTCGGGGGCCCCGATGACCAGCAGGTTGGTCAGACCGTTGGCGTCGGTGAGGATGGTGTTCAGCTCTTCCTCGGAAAGCCCGATGGCGTCCGGACTCCCATACTCGTTCACCAGCTCCCGAAGCTGCACGGGCCAGCCCTCCGCCACCTCCTGATACTGAAGCTCGCCGGAGTTCACCGCGACGTCGATATAGTCCGACGGGTCGCCGTAAGTCTCCGCCGCGCTTATGCTGCTGGCGGTGGTCCACTCGAAGGTGGTGCAGTACAGCCCCTCGGCCTGGGCGGGAATATCCCCCTCGGTGTTGCCGTACATGACCGTACCGGCATCATCCCGGACCTGCCAGCGCAGGTTGGTGTTGTCTGCTGCAAACCGCTCCTCCAGCGCCGCCTGATCCTGTTCGGAGTAGACGCTCAGGGCGCTGCCCAGCTCCTGCGTGTTGTAGTAGTGCAGCAGCATCCGCAGGCTGGAGCAGTCCGTCTGCTCCAGATAGCGGACGGTGTAGCCGTCCCCCGGCCCGGTCTCCCAGCCGGAGTATTCGCCCCAGATCGTGTTGTAATTCACCAGCTGATACCAGCCCATTCCCGCGGCGGCGGTAAAGCCCGCCACGGCAAGCAGAAAGGCCAGCGCCTTTGTCCAGCAGTTTTCCCGCAGCTTCATGGTCACATCTTCTCCATTTTATACCCCAGCCCCCACACCACCTTGAGGTAGCGGGGATCCGCCGGGTCGATCTCGATCTTTTCCCGCAGATGACGGATATGTACCGCCACCGTGTTTTCCGAGCCCAGAGCCGGGTCGTTCCACACCTGTTCGTAGATCTGGGCGGTGGAATACACCCGCCCGGGATTTTTCAGCAGCAGCCGCAGGATGTTGTACTCGATGGGAGTCAGATTCACGCTCTCGCCGTCCACCGTCACCGATTTGGCCCCGTCGTCCATGGCGATGGCCCCGTTGCGCAGGATGTTTTCATCCGGCTTCGGCCGGGCCTTGCCGCCCAGCATGGTGTACCGCCGCAGCTGGCTCTTCACCCGGGCCAGCACCTCGATGGGGTTGAAGGGCTTGGTCACGTAGTCGTCCGCGCCGATGTTCAGCCCCAGCACCTTGTCGCTGTCCTCGCTTTTGGCGGTGAGGAGGATGATGGGGATATTCCCCTCCTCCCGGAGCTTGGCGGTGGCCCGGATGCCGTCCAGCTTCGGCATCATCACGTCCATCAGAATGAGGTCGATGTTCCGGACCCGGACGGCGGCCAGCGCCTCCTCCCCGTTGTAGGCGGCCACGGTCTGGTAGCCCTCGCTGGTGAGGTAGATGTCCAGCGCCGAAACGATGTCCTTGTCGTCGTCACAGATCAGAATGGTGTACACAGCCATCCTCCTTCTCCTATCGTAATACAATCATAGCAGACCGCCCCATTAAGATACAACGGGGCAGCGGATTAAGAAAATTTTAAGGCGAACGAAAGGCCCCCTTACAGCCAGACGATGCCCTCCGGCACGGAACCCGAGCAGCACACCGCCCCCCGCCAGCCGTCCCCGGCGAAGCTCCCGTGGGGGCAGGGCGGCGTCCCCGGCCGCTTCCGGGGCGGGTAGATGGGGATGTCCTCCCGCTTGCACCAGCTCTCCTTCAGCGTCCAGAGCCGGTAAAACTTCCCCCAGTCGCCGCCACAGGCGGCCTGCTCCTCCGCCGTCAGGGCGTAGGCAAACAGCCCCGGCTTCCGGGGGCGCACCCGCTCGATGTCCGCCCCCACCGGCCCGTCGCCGGAC
>CAKUKL010000029.1 GCA_934662925.1 uncultured Oscillospiraceae bacterium
ACAGGGGATTATCCCCTGTGCGTGCTTTTGGTGACTTTTCGCACGAACGAAAAGTCACCCCAGCGGAGCGTCCGCAGAGGACGCTCAAAGTCCCTCGCCGGACTTCCGGCGAATACGAAAAGAGGTAAAGGACTTCGTCCTTTGAAATAAAAAAGTGGTCAACTGCCCTTTCCTCGCGGCACAGCCGCTGCGGCCTACGCTAAAAATGTGCCGCAGGCACATTTTCTTAACGCTGCGGGGATGGATTCGACCATTCCGCTGCGCGGAATGCTTCGAACGAAACTTCCACGCACCAAAACCGAAGGGACATCCTTTCGGCGGTGCCCCAACAAACCGCAAACCAGCATAGCGTTTGCGGTTTGAAAGGAGGAGCAGCAGAATGAGCGCGCTCTGATTTTGATAAAAAATCGGAGCAAGCGATATGTCGCTTGCTCCGACGTGGTGGAGGAGGATGGATTCGAACCATCGAAGGCAAAGCCAGCAGATTTACAGTCTGTCCCCTTTGGCCACTTGGGTACTCCTCCATATTCAATTACGCTGAAAAAAGTGGAGCTGGTGGACGGATTCGAACCCCCGACCTGCTGATTACAAATCAGCTGCTCTACCAGCTGAGCTACACCAGCGTCAGGCGCCAACTCATCAACAGCGAAAGTTATTTTAACAGATAGGTTTGACTTTGTCAACACCTTTATCAAATATTTTGTTCGAAAAAATTGAAAGGAAGCGAGGAACACGAGAAATGAACACTGCATATCGGAACGCCGGAGGGGCGGCCCCATGTCATGCGCCCTGTGCCGGGGTGAGATATATCCCGGGGACTGGTACTACCGCATGGAGGGAACGGCGGTGTGCGAGGCCTGTCTGGAGCGGTTCGCCCGCCGGTATTTCACCGGGGAGCGCCGCCGCGCGGCCGGAAGGAGGGCGGCGGACCGTGACGCTGTATGAGCTGAGCCAGCAGTACCGCCTGACGGCGGAGGCCCTCCGGGAGCGCATCCGTCTGGTGGAGGCGGAGCGGGAGCTGGAGACGGACGAGGACGCCCGGCGGCTGCTGGACTACCGTCTGCGGCTGCTGCGGTCCATGTGGCGGGACACCCGTGCTGTGAGCCTCCACACGGAGCATTACTACGAGAAGGGAGTTTGCAGAAATGAAAACTATGTCATACGATAACGCCGCGAGCTATGCGGACCTTGCGGTATATACCCGCTTCATGGCGGAGGACAACTCCGCCCAGATCGGGCGGCTCAAGCGCAACCTGTCCCGGGCCCTGCGGCAGGACATCACCGAGCGCCAGCGGGAGTACATGAACCTCTACTATGGCCGGAACATGAGCATGGAGGCCATCGCGAAGGAGCTGGGCGTCAACAAGTCCACCGTCTCCCGGACGCTGAAGCGGGGGCGGCAGCGGCTGTACCGCTGCCTGCGCTACGGGGCCGCGGCCCTGCTCAACGAGGCGGAGCAGCTGTGAGGGCTGGATACCTCTGTTAACCGAGGACGATTTCGTCAGAACAGCAAATTTAATGCCAAGAGTTGAAAAGCGCCCCTTTTTGTGGTATTCTGTATAATCGGAAAGCCGCAAGGGGGGCGTTTTTTGATGGAATTGGGGCTGAACCTGAAACAGGCGCAGACTTTGTCGCCGCAGATGATGCAGGCCATGGAGATCCTTCAGATGGGCTCTCAGGAGCTGCTGGAGTATATTCAGGAGACGCTGCAGGAGAACCCTGTGCTGGAGAGCGAGGAGCGCCGGCAGCCGCAGGAGAGCCCGGAGGACGCGCTGCTCCGGCGGAAGCTGGAGTGGCTGGAGTCCACCGACGTGCAGAACCGGTGGTATCATCAGGAGGACGCGCAGGATCTCAGCGACCTGACGGTGGGCGCCATGGGCGCGGACCCGGGGGAGGAGAGCCTGTACTACTATCTGCGGTCCCAGATCCAGTTCGAGACGCTGCCCAAGCCGCTGGCCGCGGCGGTGCAGTGCGTGCTGGAGAGCCTCAGCGGCAACGGCTATCTGGACGACCCCATCGCCGACCTCGCCACCCACACGGGGGTGGATGCAAAGACCATGGAGCGGGCGGTGGAGCTGGTGCAGGCGCTGGAGCCCGCGGGCGTGGGGGCCCGGAACCTGTCCGAGTGCCTGTGCCTACAGCTCACCCGGCGGGGGGAGGCCGGGCTGCCCCTGACCATTGCCGACCGCTATCTGGAAGCCATGAGCAAGGACCACTACAACCTCATCGCCCGGGAGACCGGGGCCAGCCGGGAGGACATTCAGGCGGCCTGCAAGGTCATCCGTTCCCTCAACCCCCGGCCGGGGGCGGGGTTCGCCCCCCGGGAGGCGTTGGGCTACATCACGCCGGACCTTGTGGTGGTGAGTTTTGAGGATCATTTTGAGATCCTGTCCAACGACTATTACTTCCCGTCGCTGAAGGTCAGCTCCTATTATCATCAGCTCATGCGCTCCACCGATGAAAGTCAGGTGAAGGACTACCTCACCAACAAGGTGCGGCAGGCGAAGTGGGTGGTGAGCAGCGTGGAACAGCGGCGCTCCACCCTCATGGCCTGCGCCAACTGCATCGTGGAGCGGCAGGAGAGCTTTTTCCGCCGGGGGCCGGGCCATCTGCGGCCCATGACGCTGGCCGACGTGGCGCAGGCGCTGGAGGTCCACGAGTCCACCGTCAGCCGGGCGGTGAAGGACAAATATCTCCAGTGCGCCCACGGGGTGTTCCCGCTGGGGTACTTTTTCAGCCGGGCGCTGCCCACCGGCAGCGGCGGCGACAGCGTGTCGGCGGAGCAGGCCAAGTCCGCCATCAAGAAGCTCATCGCGGCGGAGGACAAGAAAAAGCCCCTGTCCGACCAGAAGCTGTGCCAGCTGCTGTCGGAGCAGGGCATCGAGATCTCCCGCCGGACGGTGGCGAAATACCGGGACGAGCTGGGCATCTCCTCCACCTCCGGGCGGAAGCAATTCTAAGCAATTATTAAGGAGCAATCATGCGTTATCAGGGCGTTTTCTTTGATTTTGACTACACATTAGGCGATTCCACCGCCGCCATCCTCAAGGGCTATCAGGACGGCTTCCGTGCGCTGGGGCAACCCGCCCCCACGCTGGAGCAGGTGCGGCCCACCGTCGGCATGACGCTGATGGACGGCTACGCGCTGCTCACCGGGGACAGGGACCCGGAGCATGGCAAGGAATTTTACCACCAGTTCCAGCTGGCGGTGGGTGAGCTGGCGGGCGCCGAGGGCACCCGGGTGATGGAACAGGACAGCAAGCTGTTGCCCGGCGCGGTGGAGCTGCTCACGGCGCTGAAGCTCCACGGCGCGGACGTGGCCATCGTCAGCACCAAGCTGAGCGTCACCATCCGGCAGATCTTCGCCTACAACCATGTGGACCATCTGCTGGATGTGGTGATAGGCGGCAAGGAGGTCCGGCACCACAAGCCGGACCCCGAGGGCCTGCACCTTGCCATGAGTGAGCTGGGTCTTGCGCCGGAGCAGGTGCTCTTCTGCGGCGACACGGTCATCGACGCCCAGGCGGCCCGGAACGCCGGGGTGGAGTTCTGCGCCGTTCTCAACGGCACCACCCCCCGGGAGGCCTTCGACGCCTATCCCCATGTCCACATCGCGGACGACCTGCCGGAGCTGAAAAACTGGCTGGGCGTCTGAACCAGATCAGAAATGCCCCGGACGGGAGAGCCGTCCGGGGCCGCTTTTTGGGCGGACCGCGGTTGATCCCGGCGTCCCCGCGAAAAAGCGCGGGTTTTCTCTTGCCCGGGGCGTAAAAAAGCGGTATAGTAATGTCTGCTGAATAAGCCGCAAAGCGGTTGATTCGCGCGGCGGCGACCGCGCAATTCCATTATAAGTAGATCGATCAGAACGACGACAGGGCGGGCGCGGCCCGCCGGACGGAGGACGGCTATGAACGGAAAACGGGTGCTTGTGGCCATGAGCGGCGGCGTGGATTCCAGCGTGGCGGCGTGGCTGCTCCAGCAGCAGGGGTACGACTGCGTGGGCGTGACCATGAAGCTGGTGGAAAATGAGACGCTGGGCGAGGTGAAGGGCCACCCCTGCTGCACGCTGGACGACGTGGAGGACGCGAAAAGCGTGGCCCGCCGCCTTGGGATGCCCCACTACGTGTTCAGCTTTGCCGACGACTTCCGGGAGAAGGTCATCGACCGCTTTGTGACCGCCTACGAGCGGGGGGAGACGCCAAACCCCTGTATCGACTGCAACCGCTACCTGAAATTCGACCGGCTGCTCCGCCGGGCCCGGGAGCTGGAGTGCGACTATCTGGCCACCGGCCACTACGCCCGCATCACCGAGCGGGACGGCCGCTTCCTGCTGGAAAAGGGGCTGGACGCCGGCCGGGACCAGAGCTACGTCCTCTACAACATGACGCAGGAGCAGCTGGCTCACACCCTGTTCCCGCTGGGCGGCCTGCACAAGACGGAGGTGCGCCGCATCGCGGAGGAGCAGGGCTTCGTCAATGCCCGCAAGCACGACAGTCAGGACATCTGCTTCGTGCCCGACGGGGACTATCTGGGCTTTATGGAGCGGTACACGGGAAAACAGTACGAGCCCGGCGACCTCATCGACCGGGAGGGCACCGTGCTGGGCCGCCACCGGGGGGCCGCGGGGTATACGCTGGGCCAGCGCCGGGGGCTGGGCGTGGCCGGGGGAGAGCGGCTGTACGTCTGCGATAAGTGCATGGCGGACAACACCGTGACGCTGGGGCCGGAGTCCGCCCTCTATTCCATCGGCTGCGCCGCGAAGGACTGGAACTGGATCATCCCCACGCCGGACGCGCCCTTCGAGGCTAGAGCCAAGCTCCGCTACCGCCAGACGGAGCAGCCGGTGACGGTGCGCCCCGACGGGGAGCGCCGGGTGCGGCTGGACTTCGCCGCCCCCCAGCGGGCGGTGACGCCGGGGCAGGCGGCGGTGCTCTATGACGGGGATACCGTCATCGGCGGCGGCACTGTCACGGCGGTGTTCCGGGAGGAAGATGAAAAATAAATTGGAAAACCCGGACAGGCCCTTGACAAACCGGTGATTTTGGGTATAATTATTTAGTCTGCCGCTTTATGCGCAGTCACATCCTTGCTTCCGGCAGAGGACCGGAAGCCATACGTCCATAAGGAGGTGCAAAAACTATGGCAAAACTGTCCGCAAATTACGAGGTGCTCTACATCATCGACCCGAACCTGGGCGAGGAGGGCACTGCCGCTCTGGTGGCCAAGTTCAAGGACCTGGCTGAGAGCCGCGGCACCGTGGCCGAGGTTGACGAGTGGGGCAAGCGCAAGCTGGCCTACCCCATCAACGACCTGGAAGAGGGCTATTACGTCCTGATGACCTTCGCTGCCGACCCCGCGTTCCCCGCTGAGCTGGACCGTCTGATGCGCATCAACACCGGCATCATGCGCTCCATCATCGTCTGCAAGGACTAAGGGAGGCACAAAATGCTCAACCGCATCATTCTCATGGGCCGCCTGACCCGCGACCCTGAGCTGCGCCACACCCAGTCCGGTACCGCCGTCGCGTCCTTCACGCTGGCCGTGGACCGGGACTTCAAGAACCGCGACACCGGCGAGAAATCCACCGATTTCATCGACATCGTGGCTTGGCGCAGCACCGCTGAATTCGTGTCAAAGTACTTCACCAAGGGCCGTATGGCCGTGGTGGAGGGCCGGCTCCAGCTCCGTGACTGGACGGACCGGGACGGCGGCAAGCGCCGCTCCGCCGAGGTCGTGGCCGACAACGTCTACTTTGCCGATTCCCGCCGGGACGGGGACAGCGGCGGCTCCTACAGCCGTCCGGCTCCTGCCGCTCCCGCCGACTACGGTATGCCCCCCGCCGGGGGCGATCAGTTCGCCGAGTTCTCCGACGACGACGGCGAGCTGCCCTTCTAAGACCGTCTTGAGCAAGAAGGTCATCATCTTATAAAGGAGGATTGCCACCATGGCTATGGATAACAAGCCCCGCAACCGCAAGCGCCGCAAGGTTTGCGCGTTCTGCGTGGACAAGGTCGAGCAGATCGACTACAAGGATACCGCCAAGCTGAAGCGTTATCTGTCCGAGCGCTCCAAGATCCTGCCCCGCCGCACCACCGGCACCTGTGCCATGCATCAGCGTCAGCTGACCGACGCCATCAAGCGCGCCCGTCACGTGGCTCTGCTGCCCTACGTCACCGACTAAAGAAGCGGTCAATGCCCCGGCTCATCGAGCCGGGGCATTTTTTATATGCTTGTCAAACGCCGCTCCGGCAGATATAATGGTCGGGAACAGAAGGAGGAGTGACCGCCCTTGATGACCATAGATAAAAGCCTTTGCGTAAACTGCGGCGCCTGTATCACCGCCTGCTCCATGGGCATTTTCCGCCGGGATGAGAGCGGGGAAGTGACGACCCGGGACCGGCCCTGTATGGACTGCTACCACTGCGCCGCCGCCTGCCCCCGTCAGGCGGTGGAGGTGCCGGGGCTGAGCCGGGCGGAGCTGTATCCCGCGCCGTCGGCGGAGCCCATGCTGGCCGCCATCCAGCGGCGGCGCTCCATCCGGCATTTTTCCGACGAACTGCCCGCCCGGGCCGCCATTCAGCACGCGCTGGACGGCGCGGCCTACGCCCCCAGCGGCAAGAACGAGCATAAAAACCGCTGGATCGTGGTGTACGGCCGGGAGAAGGTGGAAGCCCTTTACAGGCTGGTGCTGGACTGGGCCGAGCCGGTGGAGCACTATAAGCACCTCATCTGGCTGGCCCGGAAAGGCATCGACCCGGTGACCTGCGGCGCACCCTGCCTCATCATCGGCTATAACCGGCCGGACGCCCTGAATCCGCAGGACGATACAGTCATCGCAACCGTTCTGGCGGAGCAGCTGCTGGCGGAGTCCGGGCTGGGCACCTGCTGGAGCGGCTATTTCCGCACCGCCGCTCAGGAGAGCCCCGCTATCCAGCAGGCCCTCGGCCTGCCCGAGGGGTACCGGGTGTACTCGGTGCTCATGGTGGGCGTGCCCACCGAGCGCTACCCCAACATCCCCTACCGCCCCGGCGCCGAGGCCATATGGCTGGAGTAGTGGCGTTCTGCCCGGCGGCAGGACAGCCTGAATAAGAAAACAAACAGGCCCCCACCGGCTTAGCCGGTGGGGGCCTGTTACATATCAGAGCTATTTAGAAGGACACCACGTCGTTTTTCGGTTTTTCGCAGGGCTGGACGGACAGGATGTTCATCACCGGGCCCTCGCCGCGGTAGGCTTCGTGCTCGGCGATGCCCATGCGGGCCGTGACCTCGATCCAGTCCCGGGTCTTGTACTGCTCGATGCCGCCGCCCCGGGCCAGCAGGCCCAGAAACTGCACGTCGTTGGCGCAGCACACCATGGCGAACCGGCCGGGACAGCAGGTGTCGGGATACTGGGTGGAGCGGCAGGCCACCAGCTTCATGTGGACCTTTTTCCGGTTGTATCGCTCCGGATGGTCCATCACGTCCACATACCACACGCCGTAGTCGTCGTCCGGGATGTCGATGACCTCCTGCTCCAGATCGAAGGGGCACATGCTCTCGTCGGCGTAGTCCTCGCTGGAGCCGTCCTCCATCTCGAGATAAATGCTGGCCTGACGGTTCACCATCCGCAGGTTCCGGCGGCGCAGGGCGTCCCGCACCTCCGGGGAGCAGCGGTTGAAGATGATCATGTCCGCGTTGGTGATCTTCTCCATCATGAGCTGGCCCATGTTCTTGGCGTACACCTCGAAGGTGCCGCCCTCCACGATGGTCATGATCTGATAGAGGATCCAGTTAGAGGGCAGGATCTCCCGGTACAGCTTCTCCATGGACCACATGCCGTTGAACTCGATGAGCACCTGCTTGGGCTTGTATTCTTTCTCCCACGCTTTGAGCTGGGAGCACTTCAGGTCCTCCTCATCCTCCACCGTCACCACCGTGACGTTGGCCAGCGCCTTGGGGTCGTACTCGTTCTCCCCCTCCTCGCAGCGGATGAGCAGCGTCTTGTCCTCCCGGGCGAAGCCGTCGGCCAGAACGCCGCTGATAAAATCGGTCTTGCCGGCGTCCAGAAACCCGGCGACCAGATAAACAGGAATTTCCGCCATGATCGTACCCCTTCCGGCTTACAGGCCGAACAGCTCGGCCAGCTTGCCCTCGTTGAGCTCCGCGCCGATGACGCACAGGCGGCCGGTGTAGTCGGGATGGCCCGCGCGGACCTCGTGCTCCTCGGGGACGTAGTCGAACTCGATCCACGCGCCGTCCGCGCCGCTGACGATGCCCTTGGCCCGGAGGATCTTGCCGTACTCGCCGGAGTCCAGCGCGGTCAGGATGCCCTCAATGTCCGCCTGAGAGAAGGCCTTGGGCGTCTCGCGGCCCCAGGAGGTGAACACCTCGTCGGCGTGGTGGTGATGATGGTGGTGGCAGGAGCACTCGGGATCGTCGCACTCGCCGTCGTCGTGGTCATGATGATGGTGATGCTCGTGCTCGTCCTCGTCATGATCGTGGTGATGGTGCTCGTGCTCGTGCTCGTCCTCGTCATGATCGTGGTGATGGTGGTCGTGGTCGTCCTCATCATGATCATGGTGATGATGCTCGTGATCGTGCTCATCCTCATCCTCGTCATGGTCGTGATGATGATGCTCGTGGTCGTGCTCGTCCTCATCGTGGTCATGGTGATGGTGGTGCTCATGTTCGTGCTCGGCCTCTTCCGCCTCGTGCTCCGCCCGCATTTTTGCCAGCAGTTCGTCCGCGAGGGACACCTTCTCGATGGCGGTGAGGATGGTCTTGCCGTCCAGCTCGTCCCACGGGGTGGTGATGATGGCGGCGTCGGGGTTCTTCTCCCGGAGCATGGCCGCGGCGGCCTCCAGCTTCTCCTGACTGAGCTTCTGGGTGCGGGAGAGGATGATGGTGCCGGCGGACTCGATCTGGTTGTTGTAGAACTCGCCGAAGTTCTTCATATACACCTTGACCTTGGTGGCGTCGGCCACGGTGACAAAGCTGTTGAGCTTCAGCTCGGGGGCCTCGGCCACGGTGTTCTCCACCGCCACGATCACGTCGCTGAGCTTGCCCACGCCGGAGGGTTCGATGAGGATGCGGTCGGGGTGGAACTGCTCCGCCACCTCCCGCAGGGCCTTGTTGAAGTCGCCCACCAGAGAGCAGCAGATGCAGCCGGAGGACATTTCGGAGATCTGCACGCCGGACTCCTTCAGGAAGCCGCCGTCGATGCTGATCTCGCCGAACTCGTTTTCGATGAGCACCAGCTTCTCGCCGGGGTAGGCCTCAGCCAGCAGCTTTTTGATGAGGGTGGTCTTACCGGCCCCGAGGAAGCCGGAGATAATGTCGATTTTTGTCATAGCTGATCGTCCTTTGCCGGGGTCTGCGGCCAGCCGCGCCCCAAAATTTTTATTCAAAAAATATCATACCATTTTTGCAGGAAAAAGCAACCGTCCGCGGAAATTTTCCGCAGACCGCGCTCCCTTTGCTGAGATGTTCCGGAAGCCGCGAAAGCCCCCGCCGGGAAAAATCCCGGCGGGGGTGGCGTATTTGCTTACCGGATGACCAGTTCGCCGTTCTCCGCGTCCACCACCATGGTGGTGTCGGGGGCCACGTCGCCGGCGATGATCCGGCGGCCCACCAGATTCTCCACGGTGTGCTGGAGGTAGCGGCGCAGGGGCCGCGCGCCGTACATGGGGTCGTAGGCGGCGTCCAGGATCTGCTGCTTGGCCGCGTCCGTCAGCTCCACGTGCAGGCGCTTGTCGGTCAGACGGTCGTTCAGGCTCTTCATCAGCAGGTCGATGATGTGGTAGATGTTGTCCCGGGTCAGGGGCTTATAGAACACGATCTCGTCCAGCCGGTTGAGGAACTCGGGCCGGAAGGACCGCTTGAGCAGCTCGCTGACCTGACCGCGGGCCTCCTCGCTGATCTCGCCGTCGGCGCCGATGCCGTCCAGCAGGAACTGACTGCCCAGATTGGAGGTCAGGATGATGATGGTGTTCTTGAAGTCCACGGTGCGGCCCTGACTGTCGGTGACCCGGCCGTCGTCCAGCACCTGAAGCAGTACGTTGAACACGTCGGGGTGGGCCTTTTCCACCTCATCGAACAGCACGACGGAGTAGGGGTGGCGGCGGACGGCCTCGGTGAGCTGGCCGCCCTCCTCATAGCCCACGTATCCGGGAGGCGCGCCGATGAGCCGGGACACGGAGAACTTCTCCATATATTCGCTCATGTCGATCCGCACCAGATTCTTCTCGCTGTCGAACAGGGCCTCAGCCAGCGCCTTGGCAAGCTCGGTCTTGCCCACGCCGGTGGGGCCGAGGAACAGGAACGAGCCGATGGGCTTGTTGGGGTCGGCGATGCCGGCGCGGCTTCTCAGGATGGCTTCGCTCACCAGCCGGACGGCCTCGTCCTGACCCACCACGCGCTTGTGCAGGATGTCCTCCAGATGGAGCAGCTTCTCCCGCTCGCCCTCCATCAGCTTGGCCACGGGGATGCCGGTCCACCGCTCCACGATCCGGGCGATCTCCTCTTCAGTGACCTTGTCCCGGAGCAGATTGTCCTCCTTGGACTGGGCGGCGTAGCCCTCCTGCTCTTCCAGCTGCTTTTTCAGGTCGGGAATGGTGCCGTACTGGAGCTGGGCGGCCTTCTCAAGGTCGTACTCCCGCTGGGCCTTCTCCAGCTGGGCGTTGGCGGCCTCCAGATCCTCGCGGAGCTTCTGCACCTTGCCGATGGCGTTCTTTTCGTTTTCCCACTTGGCCTTACCGGCGTTGAACTCATCCCGCAGCTCGGCCAGCTCCTTCTGGATGTCGGCCAGACGGCCCCGGGACAGCTCGTCGTCCTCCTTCTTGAGGGCGGCCTCCTCGATCTCGTGCTGGATGATCTTCCGCTGGATGACATCCAGCTCGGTGGGCATGGAGTCCATCTCGGTGCGGATGAGGGCGCAGGCCTCGTCGATGAGGTCAATGGCCTTGTCTGGCAGGAACCGGTCGGAAATGTACCGGTCGGACAGGGTGGCGGCGGCCACGATGGCGCCGTCGGTGATCTTGACGCCGTGGAACACCTCATAGCGCTCCTTCAGGCCGCGGAGGATGGCGATGGCATCCTCCACCGACGGCTCGTTGACCATGACGGGCTGGAACCGGCGCTCCAGCGCGGCGTCCTTCTCGATGTACTTGCGGTACTCGTTGAGGGTGGTGGCGCCGATGCAGTGCAGCTCGCCCCGGGCCAGCATGGGCTTGAGCAGGTTGCCCGCGTCCATGGAGCCCTCGGTCTTGCCCGCGCCCACGATGGTGTGCAGCTCGTCGATGAAGAGGATGATGCGGCCTTCGCTCTTCTTGACCTCGTTCAGGACGGCCTTCAGCCGCTCCTCAAACTCGCCCCGGTACTTGGCGCCGGCGATCAGTGCGCCCATATCGAGGGAGAAAATGGTCTTGTCCTTCAGGCTGGCGGGCACGTCGCCCTTGACGATCCGCTGGGCCAGCCCCTCGGCGATGGCCGTCTTGCCGACGCCCGGCTCACCGATGAGGACGGGGTTGTTC
>CAKUKL010000030.1 GCA_934662925.1 uncultured Oscillospiraceae bacterium
AACGCTTTTTGGCCTACTTTTTGTGCGCACAAAAAGTAGGTCGCCGTCAGGCGAATACAAAAAAACAGCCCCGCCTGATCCGCTGCCGGACCAGACGGGGCTTTTCATTTATTTCGCCAGATAGCGGTAGAGGAAGGTCACGATCTGCGCGCGGGTGCAGGCGTCGCCCGGGTGGAAGCCGCCGTCATCCGTGCCGAGGGTGATCCCGTTGGCCGCAGCCCACGTGACAGCCTCCGCGTAGAAGCTGCCAGTCGCCACGTCCGGGAACTTCGGGCCGTCCGCCACGGCGGGAGAGCCCGCATAGCGGTAGAGGAAGGTGGCCGCCTGTCCGCGGGTGATGGTCGCATCGGGGGCAAAGGCCGTGGCCGACACGCCCTTGGTGATGCCCTGCTCCACGCCCCAGAGGATGGCCTCATAATAGGGGGAGCTGGCGCTCACGTCCGTGAACGGGTTGCTGGCGTTCACCGCCTTGGGGGACCCGGCGGCCCGCCACAGGAAGGTCAGGACCTGACCGCGGGTGCAGGGCGCGTTGGGCGCGAAGGAGGTGGCGGACACACCCCTAGTGATGCCGTTCTTCACCGCCCAGTCGATGGCGTCATAGTAGGGGGAATCGGTGCTGACATCATCAAAGACGGGTTTCTCCGGCTCCGGCGTGGGCGTCGGGGTGGGATCAGGCGTCGGGGTGGGGCCGGGATCGGGAATAGGCGTATACTGGCCCACAGTCAGGGAAACAGTCTCCGTCTCATTCACGCTCTCGCTGCCGCGCTGAAGCGTCACGATGTCCGCATTGGTGATGCAGAGCGGCATACCGGCGTCATAGGTGAAGCGCACAGCGGCCAGCGTGCTGCCGGCGGCGACAGGCTCCGCGCTGGCGTAGGCATAGCGCAGAACGCCGTTTGTCTCGTCCACGGAGAGCGCGTAGAGCTCCGCGCCGGAGGTGAATCCGGCATAGCGCAGCAGCGCGGGATCATAGCGGACCTCGATCAGGCCGTTGGTGACGGCATCGCTCTCGGTCAGGGTGAGGGTGACGCTGCCGCTGACGGTCCCCGTCTGTTCCGCCCGGGCGGTCACAGACTGGATGCCGCCCATGGCGGATTCGCTGCTGACCTCCGCCGCCTCGTCATCGAAGGGGGCGTCGAACGCCGCCTGCTCCTCCATCCATCCGCTCAGAGACTGGGCTATAGGCAACTCGTCAGAGGCGGTCTCCGCCGTGCCGGGCTGAGAGGTGGTAGAATAGGAGCCGGGATACTCCGCCGGGTTGGTGTCGCTGTAAACGGCGGAGATGGCGGTGGCCGTTCCCACGTTGCCCAGCTTCTCGATGGAATAGGGCTTGGAATTCAGGTCGATGTAGTACAGCTCGGCAAGGCCGTCGGAATAGGCGACCACCAGACCGTTGTTGACCCCGTCGTTGATGTAGGTCATGGAGAGGGCGGTGTCGTTCCGGAACTTCATGTCCACGGTCCCGATCTGCTTCCTCCGCAAAGTATAGCCGATGTAATCTTCAGAGGCGTTGTAAGTGGGATAAATCTCGAACATCACCAGGCGGCCATCCGCGCACAGGCCGATGTAGTCCTGCGCGGGCTTATCCACCTTACTGGTCTTATAGCGGCTGGTTCCGAGGAAGGCCAGCGCGGAGAGGTCTTCCCACTTGCTGGCAACATCCCAGCTGGGTACCGTGAGCGAACCCTTCTCATAATCCGTGAGATAGACCAGCGTCCGGGCCTGAGACAGGAACAGGGGGCCGCCGAAGGCCTGAATAGTGATGGGGTTCCCGTCCTTATCCGTAGCCTCCAGATCCATGGCGGGCGCGCCGGCAAGGTCGAGGAAGCTGTAGCTGGAAGAGCATCCGGCGCCCAGCGTCTCCAGATAGTTCTGGGCGGGATCCACCATCCAGATGTTGCAGCTGTCCTGATAGTTGCCGTCGATGCCGTAGATCTTTCCGTCATGGTAGCCGCCGCCGGTGATCTGCACCGAGGCGTCCGTCAGCACAGTGGGATTGGCCACATCCGCCGTGGAAATGCTTACCCAGTGGCTGCCGCTGGCGTCGGTGATCTGGGCCTTCACTGTAGCATCCAGCTGACGCAGGGGCTTGACCATCACCGTGGTCTGGGCGCTGACCGGCATACCGTTGGCATCGGTGGCCGCCGAGGTGGCGGTGATCACCGTGGTGCCCTCGCTGCGGCCGGTGACCACGCCGTTCTGGTCCACCGTGGCGATGCTCTCGTCCTGACTGCTCCAGATAAGGGTGGGATCATAGCTGGTGGGCAGGACCCGGCCGTCCAGCGCAGCGGTGTCGTTGACATAGACGCTGACGAAGGAGGGCTTCAGGCGGACGGTGAGATCCGTGGGCCGGGTGTGCTGATAGAGGGCCACCACCGGCCAGTTGCCCTGACCGAAATCGCCCAGACGGGCCACGGTCAGCAGCTCGGGATCCACGGCATAGAGTACCGCCGTGGCCTCGCCGGAGTAGGACGCGAGGATCAGCTGGCCGGAGACGTCGTCCCAGAGCATGGAGGCGTAAGAACCGCCCACAACGTCAGACACGTTGCCGAGGTCCAGATCCACCTGACCCAGCTCGCTGCGGACCAGTGTGTAGTTTTTGCCGCTGTCCGAGGTGTAGAGGGTGAAGGACCAGAGCACGCCGGACTCCGTCATCATCAGATAATTCTGAGCGGGGTACGTTTGATAGGTGCCGCTGCCGATGTAGGCGATGGCTGCCATGGGATCGGCGGCGTAGTCCGAGGTGAGCTGGAAGTACTTCAGGGTGCCTTCCTCGGGCTTGATCATCTCAAGATAGGTGCCGCCGTTGCACAGGCCCACAAGGAAGCCGAAATTTCCGTCCGCGTCCGCCTGCGCGGGGGCCGCGTCGGACCAGATCCAGGACTCGCTGATCTCGCCCAGATCGGTCATTTCATAGGTGTCGGGGTCGAAGCGGCCCAGACGCGCGCCGTCGTGGACATAGACCATGCCGTCCAGAATGGCACCGCCGAAGTAGCTGCCCTCACCCTCCGCAAAGGTCGTCCACTGGGCAGGATCTGCGGTGGAGAAGTCCGCCCAATGGGTCGCGCTGCTCTCGTCATAGACCAGGCCGCTGAGGTTCACCGGCGTAAGATCGGTCACCGTGACGGCGCACTGTGCCGTGAGATGGGGCGCGGCGGTGGTGGTGACGGTGACGACCGCCTCGCCGGGGGCCACAGCCGTCACATAGCCGTCCTCCACCGTGACGGCGTCGGTATTGGAGCTGCTCCATGTAACGCTCTTGTCCGTCAGCGTCCAGGGGAACACCTCCGCGCTGAGCTGGAACTGCGCACCGGTGATGAGATCCAGACTGGTGCGGCTGATGGTGACGCTGCTGGCCTCCTCGGAGCCGGGCATCTCACTGCCGCCGCCGGAGGGCACGATATACAGGCCGGTCACGCCGCAATAGAGCTGGCTGGGCTCAATGTTGGGATATTTGTTGGTGTAATAATCCGTGTTTACAAGGCTTGCCTTTCCGGTGTCCAGATCAAAGCTGAACAGCTTGTTGGACTGACTCTTGGCAAAGGGGCTTTTGGCGTCCGTGCCAGTGGCCCAGTACAGGACGTCCGCGTCGTGATCCCACGCCAGAGAGCCGTAGCTGGTATAGTATCCGCTGTCGCCAGTCTTATCGTTGTTGATGGGCACCAGCGCCGCAGCGCCGTCCGACACATCGTCCAGCGACCAGCGGTAAAGGAAAGACTTGTTGCTGTAATTGCCGAAGGTCACGGCATAGAAGTTGCCCTCGTCGTCCATGGTCAGGTTGGCCAGCACCTTGTACTTGTCATAGCTGGAGGAGCTGGAGGTGACCTTGGGGTTGGTCACGGTGACGGAGAAGGCCTTCGTCAGCTGGGCGCTGACCCGGTCCACGGTGTAAATGTTGTTGGCGTCATCCAGCGCGTAAAGGGTCTTGCTCCGGGTGTCATATGCCATGTCCTTCACGGTGACGGCGGGGGTCATGGTGCCGACCTCCGCGCAGCGGCCCCACTCGCCCTGCGGGGCAGCGTAGAGTTTGCCGTCCTGAGCCGCCATGTAAACGTAGCCCTCGACGTACTCCGCAGCGGTGACGGTCTGCTCCATGGAGTCCAGATTCTCGCTGCCGTCAAGGCTCGTCTCGCTGCTGTAGCAGAGCTTCTCCGGGGTGATGCGCATCCAGCGGCTGCCGCCGCCGCGATAGTCGGAGTTGGTATAGGCGTACATCTGGCCGGTGTAGTCCTCCGGCTCCCCGCCGTAGTCCACGGTGTAGACGGACTCATTGCCGGCATAGTCGGCCACCAGCACCTGGCAGGTGGGGCCGATCTTCACGCCGCTGAGATCCAGCAGGGCTTCCGCCGTGCCGCCCTTTTCGGTCTGGGTGGCGGCAGAGGTGGCGAGAACCTCGTTGCCGGACTTGTTGAGCACCTTCACCGCGGCGATGTAGTTGTTGTCCTTCGCCTTGATGATGAGGTCTCCGGTGGCCAGATCCTTGGCCGCCGACAGCATCTCCGGCGCGGTGTTGTCCACCGTCAGGGTGGTGCTCAGATACGCGCCGTCGCCCAGTTCGCCGCTGGTGATGAGGGACTCCACCTGCTGCTCGGTCAGGGGGCCGTCGGTCTCATAGTACTCGGGGATGGCGATGACGCTGACGGTCAGCTGATCCCCCTCCTTGACACCCAGCGCGGACACCTTGCGGTTCATGGTGTAGTTGGACACCGTGTCCATCCACGTGCTGCGGGTGGTGTAATAGTATGCGCTGCCCGCCTGCTGGAAGATAGTGCCAAGGTACAGCTCCTCTTCATTCTGGTTGGTGATGCGCACGGTGATGGCCGCGGCGTTGCGGATCAGGGACAGGCGGTACTGATAGAGGGTATCCACGCTGCGGATAGCTGCCCGCCCCTCGGGGTAAGAGCTCTCCAGCATATAGGGGTTGATGACATGGAAGTAGCCATTGCTGTCCTTGGGATGCTTGATGATGAGGTTATTGGTGGCGGGGTAGCTCAGATAGGTCTCGGTCTTATCCCCATAGAGGTAATCCGTATAGGTGATGCAGTCGTACATGCTGGCATCCGTCCAGCTGCCGTAGAAGCCCAGCACCGGGATGGAGTGAGTGGATGCGATGACGCCCTCATCCGTGGAGACGGGCTCGGCAAAGACGTAGCCTTCCAGATAAGCGCCGTTGGGATAGGCGGCGTCCAGCGTCTGACGGACAGACTCCGGCAGATTGATGGAAACCTCCACATTGACGGACTGGCCGGCCTTCACAAGGATCGTGCCGGTCTCCAGATCCCGCAGCAGGAGGTAGGCATCATAGGTCGTGACCGTACCGTTCCCGTCCACATCGGCGATGCGAGCGATGCTCTTCAGGTTCCCAGCCGCGTACTCCAGAATGATCTGGGCATCCTGCGCGTCCGTGTCGCCGTCCTGATCCAGATCGCATTCGATCCGGGAAGCGTGGGGCTGATACGCCACGCCGTCCACGGTGTAGCTCACAGCGGCGGCCAGCGCGGTGGTGGCGGTATCCATGTAGGAGATGCCGTCCTGCGTGAAGTTACCCTGGGTGAAGAAGTCCGCGGACAGCACATAGCGCTGATCCGTGTCCTTCATGTTGTGCAGGTCAAAGTGGAAGCTGTAGCTGCCCGTGCGCTGGGGATCGTCGCCCAGCTCCGCCTTCACCTTGCCGTCCGCCCAGGAGGCGGTGGCGTCCTGACCCATGGTCACATAGGCGTCCGCCTGAAGGACGGAGCCGATGTTGGCAAGGCCGGTGCCCTGCTTCAGGATGGACCAGTAGGATCCGCTGTCGCCGTCCAGCAGGGGCTCTGCCGTGGACATCAGCAGGGACTGGGCCAGCTGCCGGGCCGTAAGGCCCGTCTTTTCCACAAGGCCCGCCTGCCGGATGTACTCCGCCGCGAGGGCGATCATGCCAGTGATCTGCGGGGCCGCCATGGAGGTGCCGGACATATTCTCATAAGCCTGACCGCCGGGTACCTTGCCGTTGACGGAGAAGATCCCGCCGCCGGGGGCGGTGATCTCCGGCTTCATGGTGAGGCTGCCGGGAATACCCCAGGAACTGAAGGAACTCATGGTATAGGTAGCGGGCAACTCGTCGGGACGGGTGACGGCCACCGCGTCGCTGACGGTGACGGTGCCCTCGTAATAGAGCACATTGCCCTTTCCGTCGTCAACGGCCTTGGCGTTGGCCTTCA
This sequence comes from uncultured Oscillospiraceae bacterium, assembly GCA_934662925.1. GTDB lineage: Bacteria > Bacillota > Clostridia > Oscillospirales > Oscillospiraceae > Enterenecus. The sequence goes on from CAKUKL010000030.1 coordinate 6,198, forward strand.
GCACCGCGCCGTCCGCCTGCGTGACGGAAATGCAGGGAACTCTGCCGGTGTAATCGGTCAGATCCATGTTGATGGAACCGGGCTGGTTGTTGTAGACGATGGTGGCGATGGCTCCGGCGGCAGCGCCGTTGTTGCCCTTCACATAGAAGGAGATCTCACCGCGGGAGCAGACCAGGATCTTGCCCTTCACCGCGTCGCCCAGCGCCGCCAGCTCTTCCTCCGTGCCGTAGCCGTCGATGAAAACATAGGTCTGTTCACCGGCCAGCGTGGTCATGGGCTCGTTCTTGTACTCGGTCTCGCCGTAGAAGATCATGCTGTCGCCGGACTTCAGATAGTAGCCTGTGCTGCCGATGTTGTCCACGGACGCCACGGAGAGGGAGTTCCGGGACGTGCCGGGGGTGCCCGTGGTGGTGGTGCTGACATCAGTGGAATAGAGATAGCCCGTGGGGCTGCCGCTGTTTTCCATCCAGCTGCCAGAGTTGCCGGCGGACATCACGGCCACGATGCCGCTGTCTGCCAGATTCTCGAGGATCTCCTGATAGGTCTCGTTCTGGTTGCGGTTCCAGCCGGGGGAGCCGGTGCCGAGAGAGAGGTTCACCGCGTCGCAGCCCAGCACAATGGCGTCCTCGATGGCCACCATATAGTCGGACTCGTAAGCGCCGCCCCGGGCGCCGAACACCTTCATGGTGATGATCTGGGCGTCGGGCGCCACGCCCTGAGTCTTGACGGACTCCAGCGCGTTGGTAAAGCCGCCGTTCCCGTCCGGGATGAAGCGGTTGGCCGCAGCAATGCCGGCCACGTGGGAGCCGTGCTCGCTCTGGCTGTCATTGTCGTGGGTGACGGAGAGGTTCTTGTCAATGTAGTTGAAGGCAAAGGGCAGCTTCTCGTTGACATAGAGGTCGGAAGCGGCGTAGTTCTTGCCCTGCATCGTGGCATAGATGTTGAGCTGGCTCAGCTTCGACTGGATCTCATCCGTGTCCAGCAGGTCCAGTCCGGCAATGTAGCTGTCCAGATCCTCGCCCGCCGCCCGCGCGTTGACCTCCAGCGCGTGGCGGTAGCCCGCGGCGGAGAAGGACTGGTGATCCGTATCCGTGCCGGTGTCGATGATGGCGATGCGGCTGCCCGCGCCGGTATAGCCCGCGGACCACGCCGCCGTGGTGCCGGTCATTTCGGTGGAGGTGGACATGTTGGGATCCACGGTCTCATCCCGGTCCACTACACAGGGCTCGTAGCGCTGCTCCAGCAGGACCTTTTCAACGCCGGGAACGGCGGCGATCTTCTCCACGTCGCCGTAGGCCACGTTGGCGGAAATGATATTGGCCGCCAGCGTCAGGTTCCAGACCACGTCCAGCTTGCCGCCGCCCAGCGCCTGCGTGGAAATGCGCTGGCTGACGACATCCTGTTCCGCCCGGATCCGGCTGCGGTAAGTCCGCGCGGCGGCGCTGTCCGCCACGCTCTGCACGGCAAAGCCGGCCTCCAGCGTGGAGGGCGTGGTCAGCACGATGCTGACACGGACCATATCCGTATCGGCATACTGCGCGGTCTCTTCCGTATCTTCTGCCTGAGACTCAGGGAGATAGCTCTGCTGCTCTTCTCCGGTCTCAAGCTGGGTGAAGGACAGCGATTGTGTGCCCGAACGGTCCGCGGCCAGCGCCGCGGGGACACAGCCCAGCAGCATTGCCGCCGACAGGATCAGCGACAGCATGCGGGATGCCAGTTTCTTTCCCATGGTGATTCTCCTCCTCTTGCAAATGTTCTTTGTTTTTCCTTTGTTTCCTATATTACGTCAGCACGTAATATTATATCAGGAATGTAAGCAGTATAGCTTCCTATCCCGCTGATGTCAAGAGTTCTTTTGCTCTTTAAAGAAAAAAAGACCGGAAAAACCTACTGGTTTTCCCGGTTTTACGCTCTGGGCGTTGTCATGTAAAATTTTCGTAAAGCGGTTTTCCTCGGTCCGGCCCGCGCCGTCACTCGGAAAGCAGGATCATCTTCGCCGCGGAAAAGAGCCGCTCCAGCGTCTCCCGCTCCAGCTCGTAATAGATGCGGTTGTCCTCCCGCCGGGCCCGGACCAGTCCGGCGTCCAGCAGCAGCGCCATGTGGCGGGAAATGGTGGCCGTGGTGAGCCCCATCTCCCGGGAGAGCTCCTGACAATAGGTGCTGCGGCGGCTGACGCGGCGCAGGATGTCAAACTTGCTCCGGTCACTGATGACCTTCAGCAGGCCGCAGACCGATTCCTCCGACGCCTGCAGGCGGTTCATCTGAAAGCTCCGGTTCAGCAGCACCCCCAGATACAGTTGGCGGTAAGGCTTCTCCCCCTCGGTGTCATAGGTGTACATAATGTCGCCCACCGCCATCAGACTGATGTTGACATAGACGTCCATCTCGTCTTCGTTCACCGTCTGATTGGTGATATTTTCCAGTAGATTGGAAATGCTGTGCGCACTGAAATACTCCTGCCAGCCGTCATAGACCGGGGCCAGCAGGGGCTTCAGCTCCTCCAGCACCGGCGCGATGCGCCGGGCCACCGGCTCCAGCAGCGCCGCCAGCTCCGCCATGGCCCCGGGATAATCCTGCAATAGCTTGTAGATCCGCCAGCAGTACTGCTCCCCCAGAGCCAGCTGCTCCAGCTGCGCGATCAGGTCCGGCGCCGTCTCCCCCGCCGCCGGGGTGCGGAAGCTCATGCCGCCGCTGTTAATCTCGGAGAGAATGTACGGCCGGGAAAAGCGCTGCCGCGCCGCGGCCAGCGTCTGCTCCAGGCTCTCCTGAAAATCCGTGACCCGGATGTCCAGAAAGCTGTAGACCATGAGCTTGGCCAGACAGATATTCTGCCACTGACTCTCGGTCTCCCACTTGCCGAAAAAGTACTGCATCGCCGGGTCCTCCGGCTGCTCCGCGCAGATCTCAGCCACCTGCTGAAGCCGCCGTCCGATCTCGGCCGTCCGCTCCCGCTCCTCGCCGCTGAGCAGTGAACCGTATTTTCGCAGCAGATCCGCCGCCCGGCGCTCCACTGATATTCCGTTGACGCACTGATACATGGCCTCGATGGTCTCATACAGGATCACCGGTTCCCGCAGTACAAAATTCCTCATTTTCTCCACCGGCCGCGCGGTATGCGGCCGTCTCCTTCCGCTGTTTCGGGGACGCGCCCCATCGTGTCCGCCCCATCGGAGCTGGAGATTTATTCTATCACGGGGGTTTTGCGGATGTCAATCCGCAAGATTCCTTATTCTTCCGTTCTTGCCAGACTCCCGGCAAACACGGGAGAATAAAGTACAAAACGCTTCGCTCTTTGGCTTCCTCTTCTTTCGTAAAGAAGAAAAGCAGCCCCTCCGCACGGAGAGGCTGCTTTCATCTTTACTGAGTTTTCAGCATGGGCCGGAAATAGCTGATGCGGGGCAGCGCCTTGAGCAGCAGCGTCCCCAGACCGTAGCACACCACGGACTCCGTCAGCACGAAGGTCAGGACGTTGAAGCCGCAGGCCGCCCAGAAGCCGGCTCCGAAGCCGCCCACCTGCGCGAAGGCCCACATGGGGGGCAGAATGAGCGCGTTCACCACGATGGGGGGCAGCGCCGCCAGATACCACCGGGGCATCCTGACTGTGAGCCACGCGGCGATGGCGGTGGCCAGCGTGCCGAACACCACGTCCGCCACGCCATAGGGGGACAGCAGGTTGGTGATCAGGCAGCCGATGACCAGCCCCGGCGCGGCGGCCGGAAACAGGAAGGGCAGCACGGTGAGGGCCTCGGCGAAGCGAAACTGCACCGCGCCGAAGGTCAGGCTGAAGATGTCCCCAAAATAGCCGAGGACGGCGTACAGGGCCGCCACGGCGGCGGCAAGGGTCAGGTCACGGGTAGAAAATCTGCGCATAAAAAAACCTCCATTTTCTTATTTAGAGTGCCTGCGCAGGCACAGCGGCGGGCGTTCCTACCGGACAGCCGTGCGCATGGCTGTCCGCGGCTCTCTGCCCGCCGGTTGGACCGGATTGGAAACCGGTCAACGCGGATTTTACCATATTCTTATCCCGATGTAAAGGCCCGCGTCTTTACTTTTCCGCCGCGTTGTGCTATCATACCTGCGATTTTTGTAAGGAGGCCTTTACAAATGGCAGAAAAATCCCGGACGATCGCCGTCCGTTTCGTTTCCGACCCCGAGGAACGCGCCGCCATCTCCGCCGCTGTTCTGGCGGCTCTGCCCGACTGGTTCGGCATCCCCGAGAGCACCGCGCAGTACGTCTCCGACAGCCGGAGTCAGCCCTTCTGGGCCGCCGAGGCAGAGGGCCAGTCCATCGGCTTTCTGGCGCTGAAAAAGACGTCCCCGGTAACGGCGGAGATCGCCGTCATGGGCGTTCTGCCCGAATACCACCGCTCCGGCGCGGGCCGGATGCTGGCGGACGCGGCGCAGGACTATGCCCGGGCCGACGGCTGCCGCTTCATGCAGGTCAAGACCGTGCAGGAGGGACACTACGATGAGTACGACCGCACGAACGCCTTCTATAAAGCCATCGGCTTTGCGGAGCTGGAGTGCTTTCCCACCCTCTGGGACGAGTGGAATCCCTGTCAGGTGCTGGTGAAGGACCTCTGAGAGAGGGCCGCAGCTGTTTTTGCCGACCTCTCGGCAAAGGGGCAGAGGTAGATCCCGGGCCGTCTTTTTCGTATTCGCCGGAAGCTCCGGCGGGGACAGGTTTCGCCTGCGGGCGAGTTACTTTCTGTATGAACAGAAAGTAACCAAAGAATCACTTAGAGGAAAACGCGGATTCGCTTTTTCGAATTCGCCGGAAAATCGGCGAAGGGCCTTGAGCGTCCTCCGCGGACGCTCCGCTGGGGTGACTTTCTGTCCGCACAGAAAGTCACCAAAGAAGCG
>CAKUKL010000031.1 GCA_934662925.1 uncultured Oscillospiraceae bacterium
TCCCGCTGAAGTCAACGGTGGTCAGCTGCGGGCAATTGGAGATGGCCGCGCCGCCGATAACGGTCAGGGTGCTCGGGAGCGTCACCTTTTCCAGTGCGCTGAAATTGATGAAGGAGTTGCGGTTCACGTTGGTGATGCCTTCGCCCACCACGATCTCCTTGACCTCATCCTTGATATCCAGCCACTGGTGGTTCTTGACGCACTGGAGATTCGTGCAGGTGTCGGAGCCATCAACTCTGCTCTCGCAGCCATAACCGGAACCGGGCTTGGAGTGCGCCAGCCATTCGGTCATTTCGCCATCGCCGGAGATGGTCAGCACATGGGTGTCAGGGTCATAGACCCAGGTGGCGTTGCTGCCGGGCGCGTTGGCATTCTCATCCCAGACGCCGCAGTTGCCGCTGAGCTGGACAGCCTCCCACTTAGCATAGTAAGTGGTGTTGGTGGTGAGGGTGGTTTCGCTGGTGACTTCGTCGCCCCAGTCGCCGTCCGTGCCATCCTGAGTGTACCAGCCCTTGAAGCTGTAGCCGGACTTTCTGGGGGTGGCCAGTTCGGTGTTGCTGTTGGGCAGAGTCGTAAACGTGCCGCCGTTGGTAATGGCATAGATGGACAAATTACCGTTGCTGCCCAAATTCTTCTTCAAGGCATCGTCGGACTTCGCCATGTAGTAGACACGGTTCACATAGAGGTCGTCTCTATTCTGCCAGTGTCTGGTGTTGTAGAACGCGGAGCCGCCGGTGCTAACAGGGCCAACCACAGCGGTCAGATCGACCGCCGCCAGATTGATGGCGCCGCCGAACGCATACTGCGCCCAATTATTCGCGCCGCTGGGCAGGTAGATGGAAGCGGCTCCAGTCCCCGAGAATGCGGCTGCGCCGATCGTCTTCAGCTGGCTGTCCGGGGAGATGGTAATGGAAGTCAGCTCGGTGCAGCCGGCGAACGCCTGATCACCGATCTCGGTCACCGCGTCGGGAATGACGATCTCCGTCAGCTTGGTGTTCTGGAACGTCTGCGCTCCGATTTTGGTAAGCTTGGTGTCCTTGGTCAGGGTGAACGAGCTCAACTGAGTGCCCGAGAACACCGATGCACCGATGGAGGTCAGATTCCCCTTCACATTGACAGTCTTCAGGGCAGAGCAGTGATAGAACGCATTGTCGCCGATGGTCTCCAGAGACTCCGGAAGGTCAATGGTCTCCAGCAGGTCCAGATAGGAGAGCATGCTGGCGGGAAGGGCCTTGGTGCCCTCCGCGAAGGTGACGTCCTTGATGCCGGTGGACGGGGGACTGGTGTTGCTCCGCAGTGCGCCGTAATTGGTCAGGTCAGTGGCCTTGAACTCAATGCCCGTCAGGTTGGGCAGCTGGCTGAAGCAGGCGCCGCCGAGGGTCACGACGGAAGCGGGGATGACCATGGTGCCGGACAGGTTGTAGGACTTGTCGAAGCAGTCCCGTCCGATGTAGGTCACGCCCTCGGGGATGGTGACGCTGGTGAGCTTATCGCTCCGGGCGAACGCCTTGGCGGCGATGGCCGTCACGGTGCCGGGAACGACGTAGTCCGCCGCGGCCTCGTCGGTGTAGCGGTAAATAATCGTCTCATCCGTGTTGAACAGGACGCCGTTCACCATCTTGAAGCTGGGGTTGCCGTCCGCCACGGTGATCTTGGCGATGTTGGCCGCAGACTGAACCCCGTCGCTGTAGTCGTAATAGGTGTTGCCAAGGGTGGACATGGAACTTTCGGTGGTTTCCGCCGCGAAGCACATCTCGGTGACGGACGCGGGGATCTCGATCTCCACACTCTTGGTATTGCGGGTCAGGTTCGCGCCGAGGTAGGTCACACCGTCCTTAACGACGATCTTGGTAACCTTCTCGCCGTAGACGTTCATGATGGACTGGTAGCCCTTGCCGTCTGCGGTGAGGACGTCGGACAGCACGTTGTCGAAGTTGTCGCAGGTCCTGCCGCTGCCGGAGATGGTCAGAGTGTAGCCGGTGGCGTTCTCGGTGAGCGCCCACTGGGCATTAGCGCCGAGGGTACCGTCCTCGGCCTTTTCGCCGCAGTTGCCGGACATGACGGCTTCGTCCCACTCAGCATGATAGGTAGTACCGGCGGTGAGGGTGTCGGCGTCTGTGACTTTGGTGCCGTCCTCGGTGAACCAACCCTTGAAGTTGTAGCCGGTCTTCTCGGGCTGGGCCAGCTTACCGGCCTCGAACACGGTGCCCTCGGGGAACGTGCCGCCGTCGGTGACGGCGTAGTCGGCGTGTTCTCTGCGGATACCGCCAAACTGAGTGTTATCGATCGCAGACGCATCGCTCAGATAGAACGTGCAATCAGTGATCACAGGCAGTTGATTGTCTTTATCCGTATAGTAGCAGTTGAAGGACTCCTCCAACTTGACTGTACCAGCGCACTTGGTCAAATCGACGGAATGCAGGCTGATATTCTGGTCGAAGGATTTGTGGCCGATGCTCGTGAGAGAACCGGGCAGCACCAGCGTTTCGAGCCCATAACAGGTGGCGAACAACGAGCCGGGGATCGTCGTGATCCCGTCCTCAAACACAATGGACTTCAGGGCTGTATCAGTTGCAAAAGCATAGCTGCCCTTATACTCACGATAAGCGCTGTTATTATCCACTCTATCTGCGGTCACGAAGTTCATATCGGCGGGAATCGTCACTTCCGTCAGCTTCTTCATCCCGGCAAAGGCGTAACAGCCGATCTGTCTAAGGCCGCTCAGGTCATTCTTGAAATCCACGGTAACAAAGCTGGTGCCGTAGAAACCGCTGGTGCCAACGGCGGTCACATCAGCGGGAAGCACCAGCCGATCGGCATATTCCACGCCGTCCAGCTTGGAGTTGCACAGGGTGCTCACCTGATCGAACATGTTGCCGGGAACCGCCGCGCCCTGATAGGCTTCCGTATCGGCCTCGTCCAGCCAGACCTTTTCCGGCTTGAAGTTCGTCCAGTCCACCGTGGTCAGCTTCGCGCACTTGGAATAGATACGAACGCCGTACTCCTTGACGTTCGCGGCAAAGGACGCTTCCTCGATCTGGGTATAGGCAAAGGCCCAGTTGCCGATCTTGGTCACGTTCTCTCCCACCACGATGTTGGTGATGGGGACGCACTTGCTATCATCAGCCTTGCCCTCCAAAGCCGCGTACCAGGGCGCGACCATACCATCAATCGGCTCGACATCCTTGCCGCTGATCGACGTAGTCGTAGGCACATAGTAATCTGCCATCGCGCCGTCGCCGGAAATGGTCAGGGTGTAGGTGGGATTTTCCTCTTCCGCATTGTTTTGCGTCAATGTCCATGTGACGCTGCTTCCGTCCGCGCCGCAATCACCGCTTGCGAACGGCTGTGCCTCTTCGGCAAACGCCGCCGTCGGCAGGAGCGAAAGCACCATCGCCACGGAAAGAAGAATACTTAGTACTCGCTTTCTCATTTGGTTTCCTCCTTATGTTTCTCTAAGTAGGGTATCCATCTATATAAAACCCGAACAACATCATTCAGGCATAATCTTTGCGGGCGTACACGCTCTGCCAGCACTCCGGGCACAGCTGGCCCGCGCCGTCCACGTACCCCCGCCGCGTCCCCACGGGGGCGTCCCGCCGGACGCCGGTGGAGCCGCCGCACAGGACGCAGCGCTCGTATTCATCGCCGCGCTCCGCCGGGGCCGGTATCCCGCGAAAGGGTCGGAGCGCAAAAAGTTTGGAAAAACTTCTCTTCATCTAAAACTCACTTTCCGGCCACCCAGCCGTCCGCCGCCAGCCGGTCCAGCATGGCGCAGGTCAGCGGCGTGCGCGCCGCGTCGCACTTGCCCAGCCGGTAGGCCCGGTAGGCTTCCGCGAAGAACTCGGACGCGCTCTTTTTGCAGTAGCTCCGGCCGAGGACGGACACCAGCGCGTCCCCCTCGGCGGTGTAGGCGGCGTTCAGCGCGCCGTCCAGCCACGCCGGGGCATTGCGCTGCACGAAATGGCCCAGCTCGTGGAGAATGGTGGTGTTGTCCCGCGTGAGGACGTTGCCGTGAACGTCCACGCAGATGAGGGACTTAGCGGCATCGGTCAGGCCGTTGGCGCTGCCGTAGGCCGGGTAAACGGACGCGATGCCGCCGGTGACGAACTCGACGGTCCAGCCGCCCTCCGCCATGGCCCGCAGGATGGGCTCCGGCGTCTCGGCCACGTAGGCCCGGGCGCGGCTGGAATTGCTGTATGCGGTATCGTTTTCATATTCAAAGGTAAGGCCGGACAAATTTTCCGGGCGGAGGACTTTTTCCGTATCCTCCGGGACGTTTTTGAGGGCCATGATCATGTGCAGGGCTTCGGCCCGGGTGACAAGGCGGTCGGGATCAAATTTTCCGCCGTTTCCGCTGACGATGCCCAGTGCCGCGGCGCACTCAATGGCGTTTCGCTGGGCGGCGGTCAGGCCGTCCAGATCTCCAAAGACGGACTCCGCCTGGGGCCACGCGGTAGCGTGGGTTGCGGCAAAGACAAGGCACACCGCCTGCGCCCGGGTCAGGGCCGCGTCCCGGGCCATGGACGCGTCGGCGTCCAGCGTCGCCCGGACGGTGAGCACCGGGTTTTCAAGGGCGACGTCGTTGAACTTCTTCACGGAGGAGAGGCAACGCACCAGCATCCCGGAGAATTCCTCCAGCGTCACGGTGCCGCCGGCCTCGAACTGTTTTCCGGCAGTATTTTCCAGTACGCCGGACTTCACCGCGTCGGCCACGTCCTGATAGTACCACTGGCCCGCCCGGACATCGGTGTAGCCGGTGGAAATCCCGGCCGCCCCCGCCGGGACAGCGCCCACAAGGAGCACCGCCGCCAGCAAAAATGCCGTAGTCATACGCAATTTTTTCAGATAAACCATGATAAACATCCCCTGATTTTTTATTTTTCTACTGGGCAAATACCAATTTCGCCGGGGTCTGGTTCATCTTGATACATTGCTCATCGTTTGCGCGTATTCAGTTGTATTCACAGGCCGCGCAGCTCCCCGGCGAAGGGGAGCGCGGGCTCGGGGCAGTGCCGTTTGCGGCTGACCGTCCCGGCGCACACCGGACAGCCGGTGCGCTTGTACTGGTTCGTACGGTTGCAGACGGCGGTGCGCCACGTGTGCCCCTCCGGACACTGCCACCAGACCTTCCGGGCGCTGCCCGCGGTGACCTGATCCGGCGTGAGGCTGCCGTTGAGCTCCGGGTGCCACTGGGCGGCCAGCTCCGGCTCGAGACTGGCGAGGTCGTTGAACCCGGCCAGCACCTTTTTGTTGGCACAATAGGGGCAGCCGTTGGTGCCCCGGGTGCGGTCCACGATCTTGGCCCGCCACTCGTGGCCGAGGGCGCACTGCCACCACGCGGAGCGGCTGCTGCCGGACACGACCTGCTCCGGCGTGAAGTTCCCGTTCTTTTCCGGGTGCCATTCGGCGGCGATGGCCGGATACTGCGTGCGCAGATCGTTATATCCGGCCAGAACCACGTCGTTCGCGCAGACGGGGCAGCCGGACCCCATCCGGACCCGCGTGTGCGGCGAGGCCTGCCACTCATGGCCCTTTTTGCACATCCACCAGACTTTTCTGTCGTGGCCGTAGGTGACCATCTGGGGCGTAAGATCGCCGTTCTTCGTCGGGTGCCACTCGGCGGCCAGCTGTGGGTGGGTGGTGGCGAGGTCGTTCACCCCGGGCACCACCACGCGGTTGGCGCACACCGGGCAGCCGCAGCCTGACGCCCGGGAGGACACCGCCGCCTGCCAGCTGTGGCCCTTGCCGCACCGCCACCAGATCTTCTGATGGCTTCCGGCAGACAGCCGTTCCGGCGTGAGGTCCCCGTTTTTCTCGGCGTCCCACTGGGCAGCCAGCTGGGGGTGCGTGGTGGCGAGGTCGTTGAACCCGGCCTGAACCACCCGGCCCGCACAGACGGGGCAGCCGCGGTTTTTCTGGAGACGGTCGTAGGCGGTCTGCTGCCACGTGTGGCCGAAGCGGTCGGACCACCAGATCTTCACGCTGCGGTCGGACGCGGATACGCCGCGCATGTCGATACCGGCGTTCTTCGCCCGGTCCCACTGGGCGATCAGGTCGGTACGCCCCTGGATCCGGCACCCTTCCGCAAGGCTCGCTTTCATCTGAGCCACCCCTTTCTATCGTCATAATGTTCCTATTGTGTTCTGTACCATTGAACTACACCCAGTACACCAATAGGACAACAGAAGTTTCGACAAAAAAAGACACGCCGGAGGCTTCCGGTGTGTCTTTTCCGTTGCTCTTTTGTCGGCGTTTTATCGCTTGTTTCTGGTTTCCTTCTCCTCTTCTTCCAGCCGGTGGGTGTAGAGCTCGCCGTTGGTGAACTCCGCCCAGCTGTAGTTGCTCATATACTCGCCCTGATAATTTCCCGTAGCCTGAGGGTCCCCGGCCAGATAGTCGTACAGGTCGCACTGGACCCGCGACGTGTCCACGGAGGTCTGGTTCCGCGTCCGGACGAGGACATCCCCGCAGCCCGCCTCCTCCAGCGTCTGCCGCAGGGAGGACATGACGGTCTGCACGTTGCGGACCTTGGTATCGTCGTCCCAGAGCACCATGGCGATCTCCGCGTTGCTCACCGGCGCGCCCCGCCGGTCGATGAGGAAGGCAAACAGCTCCTTGGCCTTCTGCCGCTTCCACGGCAGGAGCTTCCCCTCGTGAAACACGGCGAAATTGCCGAAGGTCTGGACGTACAGGCGTGAAGTCTCCTGCCGGGGCAGCATCAGGTCGATCTGCTTGAGCGCGCCCCGGATCTTTTCCTCCGTGATGGGCTTGAGCAGGTAGCCCACCGCGTAAATGTCGAAGGCGTCCAGCGCGAATCCGGCGTAGGCCGTGCAGAAAATGATCCGCACCGCCGGGTATTTTTTCTTGATCTCGGCGGCAAGGTCGATGCCCAGCATCCCCCGGAGCTGGATGTCCAGAAAGGCGTAGACCACCGGGGCGGCGGCATCCTTCAGAAAAGCGATGGCGTCCGTCGGCTCGTCAAAGGAAACGACCTCGTATTCCTCCGCCGGGAACACCTTTTTCAGGCTGTTGGTCAGTGCCATCAGCATCAGCGGCTCGTCGTCCACCGCCATGATATATGCGTTCGTATCGGTTCACCTCTTTGGTATCTCTATGCGCACCGTAGTGCCCACGCCGCTGGTGCTGGTAAAAAACACGTCGCCGCCGGTCAGCGTGCGCACCCGTTCCCGCACGCTCTCCAGCCCGATGTGCTCCCGGTCGCTGCTGAGCTTGATCTCGTCGATACTCTTCGCGTCGACGCCCACGCCGTTGTCCTGCACCGTGATCACATAGTTCGCGTCCTCCTCCCGGATGGAGAGGGAAACCGTTCCGCCGCCGGGCTTCTGGCCCACGCCGTGGCTCACCGCGTTGCTCAGAATGGGCTGAATGGTGAGGGACGGAACGCCGAAATCCACGTCCGCGATGTCGTAGACGATATTCAGCTTTTTGCCGTACCGGAGCAGCTCCAGATCGGCGTAGCGGCGGACATTGGCCACCTCCTGCGCCACGGGGACCAGCTGCGCGCCGCCCACGGCGGCGTTGATGTTCTCCCGGAGAACGGTGCTCAGACGGTCGATGTAAAACTGCGCCCGCTCAGGGTCCATATCGCAGAGAACACTGATGGACGCCAGCGAGCTGCAAATAAAGTGGGGCTGCACCTGATCGAGCATAAGCCGCGTCCGCGTTTCGCGTTCCCGGATCTTCTTCTCTTCCGCCTCGTGGATGAGAGCGTCGTAGTGGTTTTTGGAGCGGTACCAGCCCATGGGGCAGCCCAGCACGGCGGCGAATATATAATTAAAGGTATTGGCCACCGTCAGTGCATCTCTGGAATAAACGTGCTCGATGCCAATGGAGACGCACAGCGCCGCGGCCGTCAAAGAGAAGTTCACCCGTGGTCTGCCATCAAAGAACGTGTTGAAGGCCACCAGCGCGATGCACTGCATGACGTTGACGATCTCCGGATAGAGCCGCGTATCGTAATAAAGCGCCGAAAAATACACAAGGACGATGAACCCGGTACACATCAGGCGGCTGTATTTGAGCTGTCGCTCCCGGATCATCCGCCTGACCACCGGGCGCGCAAGCAGCAGCGCCGCAATAGGCAGGAGAAACCGCAGCCGCAGGCTGGGATCGGCACTGGGGAGAAACCAGTAGACGACGCCCGCCACAAAGATGGCCGGAATGAACAGTGTGTAGTAATCCATCAGATAGCGCAGATTGTCATACGCGATCCGGTCATTGAACGCATCAAGCTCCTGCTCCGTATGGCCGAGCAGCATCCATCGCTTCCACTGTGTCCTGAACACGGACAAAACACCCTCCGTTTCATGTTCGTTTCCGCTATGGTCTTTTAGAGAATTGCAACAGAACAACAACAAAAACCTCCGCTCCGGGGAAATTTTTTTCGAATTTTTTATCGGAAGTTCATCCAGAAATTCCAATATATTCTGAAATAAAAATTGGCACGCAAACCACGTATCATAACAAGATAACATAATTTTTGTTATGTAGCAGGCGCTTGCAACATAATTTTTGTTATGTTGCAAAAAAGTTCCAAAAGTGCGGTATGTACCTCACTACAACAACTAAAATAGCACGTTTTTGGTAAATATTCAAGGCCAAATTGCATTTTCAGCAGTCTACACCTGCGCCGGCGCGTGTTTCGTCATAAACACAAAAGCATGGCAGAAAAGGCCAGTGCGTACCAATTCTGCACTGGCCTGTTTTGTCATGTCCAAATGGAGTATAATGCATAAATATTCTGCGGATAAGCAATTCCTGTGTACGCGATCACAGGGCACCGTTGTCACATAACAAAAATTATGTCGCGAGGTGCCTGCGCAAAAAACTGATATGTCGCCGCCGTCACGCCAGCAGCCGCAGCCGCTCCATCTGCTGCCGGTGTTCCTGTCCGGTGGTCATGATATAAATGCGCGTGGTGTTGATGCTGCTGTGGCCCAGCACGTCGGCCAGCTTTGCGATGTCCTTATCCAAACTGTAAAACGTCCGGGCAAAAAGCTTCCTCAGATTGTGGGGAAACACTTTGTCCGGATTTACGTTTGCCCGCAGGCACAGGGCCTTCATGGCCGCCCAGATATGGCTGCGGTCCAGCGGCCTGCCCGTCCGGGTACAGAAGATGACCCCGCCGGTGATGCCGGTCTTTTCGGCGTACCGCAGCAGCAGCTTCTGAAGCTTGGTTGGAATGAGGATCTTCCGGGTCTTGTTCTTGCAGGCCACGCTGATCTCTCCCCGCCGCACCGCCTCCACCGTGAAGTATTGCAGCTCGGACACCCGGATGCCGGTGGCGCAGATGGTCTGGAGCAGGAGCCACAGCCGCCGGTCCCGCTCCGCCGCCTGCAAAAGCCGCAGATACTCCGCCCGGCTCAGCTCCTTTTCCTCCGGCAGGTAGATCTCCCGCTGCATCCGGCACAGCTTGACCTTGCAGTCCGTCCGCCCGCAGAAGGTCAGGAAGCTGTTCAGCGACGCCAGCATGGAGTTGATGGACCGCGGGGCATATCCCTGCTCCGTCAGGTGCTGCTTGTAGGCGATGGCCCGCTCCTTTGTGACCGGCTCCCCGGCCAGATACCGGGCGAAGTGCCGGACATCCCGAAGGTACTTCTCGATGGTCTTTCCGCTCTTTTCCTCCTCGTACAGCGCCTGTGCGTACCGCCCGATGAGCGCCTGCGTCAGATAAGTTTCTTCCATATCCCTCCGCCTTTCCGTGATGATACAGCTTATTATACCCGGGAAGGCGGTTTTCATAAATAAAGGGGCAATGTCCTGAACATCCGGGCGGCAGCGGCGAACATCAGAAGTCCGAATCAGGCAAGGTCAGCGCGTCATTGATATAAGTCATACAAAAAACAGGGCCCGCGCCGTTTCCCGGCGCGGGCTTTGCTTTTACAACCTTTTCTTAATAAACGGTGATCTCTATGGGTATCTCCAGACCGTACCACAGCGTCCGGCTCAGCCGGAGGGTCACGGTGTCGTAGGCGTAGTCCGGTTTCAGATAGATGTAGGGGGTCATGACGTCCTCATCATCGCGGGTGCCCACGCCGCCCTCGGTGCAGTAGTACTCCTCCCCTGTTGGGTCGAAGTAGGTCCAACCGAACAGGTCGCAGGCCCCGGAGCCGTGCAGCGGCGCCTCAAACGCCAGTCTGATACCGTCCTCATCGCCATTGCGGTACACGCCGGTGAGCTTCACGCCCTCCGGCAGGCCCGACGCCGTCTTGTGCACCAGATCCACCGTCACGTCCCGTTTGTCCGGGTCCAGCCACGAAACGCCGGTGACGCGCAGGGTCAGATGCTTTGCCTTGGAGAACCACGGGCTGGCCACCCGGCGGTCGAAGGCGAAGCCCGTCACCGGGTCGCTGTACCCGCCGATGCCGCCCTCCATCTCATAGCGGTTGCCGTCGTCATCCTCCAGATAAAATTCCAGATTCTTCAGGCGCATGGTGTTGTCCTCGCTGTCCCCCAGCTTGAGCCGGGCGTGAGTGGGATAGATCTCCAGCGCCTCCACGTAGATGTGCTGGCCGTCCAGCTCCAGCCAGCGGCCGATCTCGCACACCCTGCCGCTGGCGGTGTACGCCGGGTCGAAACTGATGTCGAAGGTGAACTCCGTCCCCGCCGGTT
>CAKUKL010000032.1 GCA_934662925.1 uncultured Oscillospiraceae bacterium
ATGGTGCCCTCGGCCGCGGTGTTGGGGCAGTTCTTGTCCTCGGTCAGGGACAGGTGGGACACGTCGTCCACGATGCCGATGGTGAACTGGCGCTTCATCTCGTCCTTCTTCAGCTCGTCATACACGGCAAAGACGCTGCTGGGGGGCGTGTCCTTGGAGCCCAAACCGTAGCGGCCGCCGATGACGGCCACGTCGCTGCGTCCGGCGTTGGCCAGCGCGGTGACCACGTCCAGATAGAGGGGCTCGCCCAGTGCGCCGGGCTCCTTGGTGCGGTCCAGCACGGCGATCTTTTTGCAGGTAGCGGGGATGGCGGCAAGCAGCTTGTCCGCGCGGAAGGGGCGGTACAGGCGGACCTTCACAAGGCCCACCTTCTCGCCGTGGGCGTTGAGGTAGTCGATGACCTCCTCGGCCACGTCGCAGATGGAGCCCATGGCGATGATGACGCGGTCGGCGTCGGGAGCGCCGTAGTAGTTGAACAGCTGATAGTTGGTGCCCAGCTTGGCGTTGATCCTGCCCATATACTCCTCCACCACGTCGGGGACGGCGTCGTAGTAGGCGTTGCAGGCCTCGCGGTGCTGGAAGAAGATGTCGCCGTTCTCATGGGAGCCGCGCATGACAGGGTGCTCCGGGTTCAGGGCACGGGTGCGGAAGGCGGCCACGGCGTCCATGTCGCACATCTCGGCCAGATCGTCGTAATCCCAGACAGCGACCTTCTGGATCTCGTGGGAGGTGCGGAAGCCGTCGAAGAAGTTCAGGAAGGGGACGCGGCCGCGGATAGCGGCCAGATGGGCCACGGCGGCCAGATCCATGACCTCCTGGGGGTTGGACTCGGCCAACATGGCAAAGCCGGTCTGGCGGCAGGCCATGACGTCGGAGTGGTCGCCGAAGATGTTCAGCGCGTGGGTGGCCACGGTCCGGGCGGACACGTGGAACACGGCGGGCAGCAGCTCGCCGGACAGCTTATACATGTTGGGGATCATCAGCAGCAGGCCCTGAGACGCGGTATACGTCGTGGTCAGGGCGCCGGCGGCCAGAGAGCCGTGGACGGTACCGGCGGCGCCGGCCTCGGACTGCATCTCCACCACCTTAACGGTCTGGCCGAAGATGTTCTTCCGGCCCGCGGCGGCCCACTGGTCCACGCTGTCCGCCATGGGGCTGGACGGCGTGATGGGGTAAATGCCGGCCACCTCGGTGAAGGCGTAGGACACGTGAGCGGCAGCAGTGTTGCCGTCCATGGTCTTGAACTTACGTGCCATTTTGTTTTCCTCCTTCTCCCGGTAAAAAATCCCGGGACATGTTTTCCTCGCACGTGCCAGTGTACCATATCCCGGGTGGTTTTGCAACGTATTTTATTGTACGAAATCATATTTCAGATTTTGTACAAGTTATGGAATTGTACGAAAAACCATACTTTCGCCCGGTTTTCCGCCCCGGAAAAGTACAATTTTCGATCACCGTTTCTTTCATGTTTCTGCACAAAGATGGTTTGCGTTTCAACTTTTATTATAGTATAATATCCATAGATTTGTAAAGAAAAATCGGGAGTGATTTGTTGTGGTGCGCACAATTATTTCGTTGGGTCTTCAGGGCGTTCTGGGCTATCCGGTGGAGGTTGAGTGTGCACTGTCCTCCGGCCTGCCCGCCTTCGACGTGGTGGGCCTGCCCGACGCGGCGGTGAAGGAGGCCCGGGAGCGGGTGCGGGCGGCGGTGAAGGCCAGCGGCTTCGATTTTCCCGTATCCCGGATCACCGTGAACCTCGCTCCCGCCGACCGGCGGAAAAACGGCACGGTGTACGACCTGCCCATTTTAGCGGGGATCCTGGCCGCGGCGGGGCAGCTGCCCCTGCGCCGGGCGGAGGGCGCGGCCTTTCTGGGGGAGCTGTCCCTCACCGGCCAGCTCCGGCCGGTGGCGGGCGTCCTGCCCATGGCGCTGGCCGCCAAGCGTGCGGGCATCACCGAGCTGTACGTCCCCGCTGACAACGCGCCGGAGGCCACGCTGGCGGGCGGGCTCACCGTCTATCCTGTCCGGGACGTGGCAGAGCTTGCCGCCCACCTCCGGGGGGACGCGGATATTTCCCCCGCTGCGCCGTGGGCCGCCGCGTCCGCGGAGTACCGCGGCCCGGACTTTGCCGAGGTCAAAGGGCAGGAGCAGGTGAAGCGGGCGCTGGAGGTGGCCGCCGCAGGCGGGCACCACATCCTCATGGCCGGTTCGCCGGGAGCTGGCAAGTCCATGCTGGCCAAGCGCCTGCCCTCCATCCTGCCGGACATGACCCGGCAGGAGGCGTTGTCCTGCACCGAGATCTACTCCGTCATGGGCCTGACCACCAGGGAGGAGCCCATGGTGCTCCGGCGGCCCTTCCGCTCCCCCCACCACACCATTTCCGCCGTGGGCATGGCGGGGGGCGGGACGATGCTCCGCCCCGGCGAGATCTCCCTTGCCCACAACGGCGTGCTGTTTCTGGACGAGCTGCCCGAGTTCCGCTCCGACGTGCTGGAGGTGCTGCGTCAGCCGCTGGAGGACGGGCAGGCCCAGATCACCCGCTCGGCGGGCACGGCGGTGTACCCCAGCCGGTTCATGCTGGTGTGCGCCATGAACCCCTGCAAGTGCGGCTGGTACGGGCATCCCTCCGGCCGCTGCACCTGCTCCCCTCAGAAAATTCAGCAGTACACCGCCCGGCTGTCCGGCCCTCTGCTGGATCGCATCGACACCTGCATCGACGTGCCCAGTCTGGACTACGACGAGCTGTCCGGCCGCTCCGCTCCGGCGGAGTCCTCCGCCGACATCAAAAAGCGGGTGAACGCCGCCCGGGCCATCCAGACCGCCCGCTTCGGTCCCGGCGGCCCCGTCTGCAACGCCCAGATGGGTCAGGCGGAGCTGCGGGAATACTGCAAGCTGGACGAGGGCTGCGAGGCCCTCATGCGGGGCGCTTACGAGCGGCTGGGCCTCACGGCCCGGAGCTATGACCGCATCCTCCGGGTGGCCCGGACGGTGGCCGATCTGGACGGTTCCGAAAATATTCAGGTCCAGCATCTGGCCGAGGCCCTCCAGTACCGCAAGGCCGCCTGTCTCGACCGGTGAGCGGAGAAAGCAAAGGCCCGCCTGCCAGGCGCCGTCCGGGTCAAAGCGGACACTCCTCCGGCGGACGTCTCTGCAAAGCCGCAGTTGACATTTTCCGGAAAGCATGCTATATATATCGCAATAATAATCATTATGCTCAAAATTCGCCTGCATCAGGATGGTTTCTCCATGGAAAATAAGATCAAACGCATACTGACGCTGCTCTGCGTGACCGCCGCGGCATTTCTCCTGACGCTTTCCTTTAACGGGCTCGGCCTTGTCATCGCGCTGTCTCTCCTGTGGGCCGCGGTCGCGTTCAAGCTGTCCCGCCGTGCCCAAAGCAGGCGGGCCCCGGATCAGGCCACGCCGATCCAGAAAACCATTGAAGCTGTGATCGTCTCCATCGGAGCCGCGGCGGGTTCCCTGCTCCTGAGCGCCGCGTTCAGCGGGCTGGGCATGGCCCTAGCCTTTGCCCTTCTCTGCGGCGTCGTCATCTGTATTCTGTAAAAAGCCCCCGGAGCGCACGCAAGTGCTCCGGGGATTTTTTATTGATACCAGCCCCCGCTGTTCCGCTCCCGGCAGGCGGCCCGGCTTGACTTTGCCCCGCCCCCCGTGTATCATGGTACCCCGAACGAGGTGAAGTGCTTTGGAAGCGAATCAAACCGACCTGTCCGCTCTGGTACGGGTGGCCGACTGCGCCCCCACCGTGTACGCGGACCTGAAATACGCCGGGCCGGACAATTTCACCGGCCAGACCATCTACGACTTTGACCAGCCCTACCTCCGTCGGGGCACCGCCCTGCGGCTGGCCCGGGCGCAGGAGCTGCTGCTCAGGGAGGGCTGCGCCCTGAAGATCTGGGACGCGTGGCGGCCCCTGTCCGCCCAGTTTAAGATGTGGGAAGTGTGCCCCAACGACGACTATGTGGCCGACCCCACCCACGGCGGAAGCTCCAAACACAACCGGGGCAGCGCCGTGGACGTGACGCTGGTGACGGCGGACGGCCGGGATCTCCCCATGCCCACGGAGTTTGACGACTTCGCCGCCGATCCCAATCGGGACTACGATAAATATGCCCCGGAGGCCGCCGCCAACGCCCGGCGGCTGGAGGCCGCCATGACCGCCGCGGGCTTCGTCCCCTACGAGAACGAGTGGTGGCACTACAACGACTGCGATCCCTACCCGGTGGTGGAGCTGGAACTGTAAAACACCGTGCTTTCGGCTGAACTGTGCCAAATTTTTTCCGCGAAAAAGCAAAGCCCGCTCGTGAGAGCGGGCTTCGTTTTTTATGCTCCTTTGTATTTTCTCCGGGTGGCGATGCCGCCCCGGATGTGCCGCTCCGCCTTGTTTTCGTCCAGCACCGCCTTCACCTGCTCGTACAGCGGGCGGTTGAAGGTAGGCAGGCGCTCGGACAGGTCCTTGTGCACCGTGGATTTGGAGATCCCGAACTTCTGCGCGGCGCTGCGGACCGTCCCCCGGTTCTCGACGATGTACTGGGCCATCTGACAGGCCCGCTCTTCAATGTTCCCTTTCACATGGCAGCAACTCCCCGCTCGTGGCGTCTTGTGGGATATATATGCGGCCACGGGGGAGTTTATGAAAGAGGACCCGCCCCGGGCGCTTACGCGCCCGGGGCGGATTGTTCCTCTTGTTTTATCTGACGGTCAGCAGGCGGAATGCCTGCTCTGCGGTGCGGGCCATATTGGCGCGGGCCGTTTCCGTCTCCATCGCCTGAGCCAGTGAGACCGGGCCGGAGAGAATGGGGAAAAACGCGGTGATTCCGCGGTCGTTGCAGACGCCGGCATCCGGGCTGACGCTTCCGGCCAGCGCGATGACCGGTTTTCCGCAGCGGGCCGCGCGGGCGGCCACGGCGGCGGGAACTTTGCCAAAGGACGTCTGAGCATCCAGCCGTCCCTCACCGGTGACGACCACGTCCGCCGCGGCGATAGCGGCATCCATCCCCAGCGCGTCCATGACCATTGCGGCGCCGGGGCATAGATGGGCATTGAACCAGCTGATCAGCGCAAATCCCAGACCTCCGGCGGCGCCGGCGCCGGGCGTCCGACTCTCATCCCGGCCGCAGGCCGCGACCGTCGCCGCAGCGTAGCTGCCCATGGCCGCATCCACCGCGTCCAGTTCCTCCGGGCGAACGCCCTTCTGCGGCCCGAACACCCGGGTGCTGCCTGTGGACCCGCACAGCGGGCTGCGCACGTCGCAGGCCACCTGAAAGCTGGTGCTCACCAGCTCCGGGAGCGCCTGGGAGGCGTCTATCGACGCCACGCGGGCCAGCGCGGCGCCGTCATCTCCGCAGAGACCGCCATTTTCGTCCAGGAAGCGCCAGCCCAGAGCGGACAGCATACCGATACCTCCATCATTCGTGGCGCTGCCGCCGATCCCCAGCATGATCTTCCGGCAGCCGCGGCTCAGGGCGTGGGCGATCATCTGCCCCACGCCCCGGGTGCTGGCCCGGGCCGGCTCCCGCCGTTCACTGAGGGTGATCCCCGCCGCGGCGGCCATCTCCATCACTGCCAGACCCTCCGCCGGGATCCAGCCATAGCTGGCCTGCACAGGCGCGCCGTAAGGGCCGGAAACAGTGACGCGCACCGTCTCACCGCCCAGCGCGGCGGTAAGGGAAGCGGCCGTCCCCTCTCCGCCGTCCGCCATGGGCAGAACGCGGACCTACGCGGCCGGGACCGCCCGGCGGACGCCCCGGGCGCAGGCCTCGCCCGCCTCCAGGCTGGTCATGCTGCCCTTAAAGGAATCTATGGCAATGAGTACGTTCATGGTGTCCTCCTTTTACAAAAGCCGCACCCCGCCTCAGGGCGGGATGCGGCCTGCTTGGTTGTGGGGGTGATTTACTTTTCCTTGCGCACTTCCACGCCGGTGATCTTTTCGTAGAACTTGAGGATCGCGGAGTGGTCGCTCTGGCCCTCGCCGTTGTTGTGCAGCCACTGAAGCATCTCCTGCACCTGACTGGTGAGCAGCATGGGAGTGCCCAGACCGTGGCCGGTGTCCAGCGCGTTGCTGAGATCCTTGATGTGCAGGCCGATCTTGAAGCCGGGCTTGAAGTTGCCGTCCATCATCATGGGGACTTTGGCGTCCATCACCGTGGAACCGGCCAGACCGCCCCGGATCGCCGCGAACACGCGCTCGGGATCCACGCCGGCCATAGTGGACAGGGAGTACGCCTCGGCGCAGGCGGCAATGTTCACCGCCACGATCATCTGGTTGGCCAACTTCACGGTGTCGCCGGCGCCGTTGACCTCGCCGCAGTGGACCGCGGAGGAACCCATGACCATGAGCACGTCGTAATACTTGTCAAACAGCGCCTTGGGACCGCCGCACATGATGGACAGCGTGCCGTCGATCGCCTTGGGCTCACCGCCGGAAACGGGCGCGTCCATCATATTTACGCCCGCCGCCGCGCACTTCCCGGCGATGGCCTTGGAGGCCAGAGGCGCAATGGAGCTCATGTCGATAATGTCCAGCCCCGGCTTCGCGCCCTCCAGAATGCCGTCCTTGCCGCTGACCACGGCGTCCACATGGGGGCTGTTGGGCAGCATGGTGATGATAACGGGGCACTCCTGGGCCACTTCCTTGCTGCTGGCGGCCGCTTTGGCGCCGCATGCGGCCACCTCGGCCACCGCGTCCTTGTTCAGGTCAAAAACCACCAGCTCGTGGCCGGCCTTCAGCAGATTCTTGCTCATGGGCTTGCCCATGATGCCAAGCCCGATAAAACCGATCTTCATAGTGCGTTACTCCTTTTTGATTCGATGTGCCGGCCCTTACAGAGCGGCGATGGTCTCCACCGCGCGGCGGATGTGGTCCGCCGTCAGGTCGAGATAGTTGAGAATGTCGTTGTAGTTATGGGCAGAGGAGCCGAAGCAGTCGTTGATGCCCACAAATTCAATGGGCTTGCACGCCTTGCGCAAAGCCTCGGCGATGGCGCCGCCCAGACCGCCGATGACGCTGTGCTCCTCGGCTGTGACAGCACCCTTGCAGTCCCGGGCCAGGTCTTCAATGACCTTGCTGTTCAGGGGCTTGATGGTGCTGACGTTGACTACCTTCACGGAGATCTTCCCGTCCAGAGCTTCCGCCGCCTCCAGTGCCTTGCCCACCATTACGCCGCAGGCGAACACGCACACGTCCGTCCCCTCGCGCAGTACCGTGGGCTGGCCCAGCACAAAGGGCCGGCCCTCTTCGGTGACGTTGGGATAGTCGTTGCGGTTCAGGCGCATGTAGACCGGGCCCTGGCTCCGGGCCATATATTTGGTTACCTCAACGGTCTCGTTGGCGTCCGCGGGCACGATGACCTGCATATTGGGGATCACGCGCATGTAGGCGATGTCGTCCACAGACTGGTGGGTGGCTCCGTCGCCGAAGTCGGAGCAGCCGGCGGAGGAACCGCAGATCTTTACGTTCAGCTTGCCGATCGCGATGGACTGGCGGATCTGGTCATAGGCCCGGCCGCAGCAAAACACGGAAAAGGAGTTGATGAAGGGGATCTTCCCCACCCGGGACAGGCCGCCTGCCACGGAGGCCATGTTGGCCTCGGCAATGCCCATCTCCACGTGCTGGGCGGGCAGCGCCTCCTCGATCTTCTTGCCCTGAGTGGAGCCGCCCAGGTCCGCGTCCAGCACAATGATATTGCGATCTTCCCTGCACAGGGCCAGCAGCGTATCGCCGTAGGCCGTTCTCTGGTTGGTATAGCTCATATTCCTGATCCTCCCGTCACTTGCTGAGTTCTTCCAGCGCCTGGTCGTACTGCGCCTGAGTCAGCGCCACGTTGTGGCAGCCGGCCACGTTTTCGGCAAAGCTGACGCCCTTGCCCTTCACCGTGTGAGCCAGGATCATGGTGGGCTTGCCCTTTACCGTTTCGGCCTCGTCCAGCGCGGCGACGATCTGCTCCATGTCATGGCCGTCGATCTCGATGACGTTCCAGCCGAAGGCGCGCCATTTTTCAGCGATGGGAGCGCTGTTCATGCGCTGCTCGATGGGGCCGACGCACTGAAGCCCGTTGTTGTCCACGATGGCGCAGAGGTTGTCCATCTTGTAGAAACCGGCGGCCATGGCCGCCTCCCACACCTGGCCCTCGTCCATCTCGCCGTCGCCCACCAGCACATAAACGCGGTTGGGCTTCTCGTCCATTTTCAGGCCCATGGCTATGCCCAAGCCAAGGCTCAGGCCCTGACCCAGAGAGCCGGTGCCCGCCTCGATGCCCGGGGTGCCCAGATGGGGGTGGCCCTGCAGATAGAAACCCACGTCCTTGCACCGGAGCAGATCTTCCACCGGGAAGAATCCCGCCTCCGCCAGCGCGGAATATTGCAGAATGGCCACATGGCCCTTGCTCAGCAGGAAGTAGTCCCGCCCCTCCCAGTCGGGGTTCTTCGGGTCATACTTCATCTTATAGAAATACAGCGCCGCCACCAGATCCGCCGCGGAGCAGCTGCCGCCCACATGGCCGGCCACGCCCACGCCGATGCACCTGATGCAGTCTCTGCGCAGCAGCTGGCCCTTTTCGGCCAGTGCCTCGATCATTTCCTTATCATATGCCATTTTCGTTTTCTCCTTCAGAAATCAGCACTCAGTCCAGCGGAATAAACGGTACCAGCAGGTGGCTGTCGTACTTGCCGCCGGTATGGATGATGTGATCGCCGTGGTTGTCGATGCCCATGGGGATCCCCTCCTTGGGCTGGCTGCACAGCTCGTACTCAAAGCCGCAGACAGCCACCTCCAGTGTCTCGCCGGCGTGGAAGCGCAGGCCGGTGGGCCAGATGGCGATGTCCACGGGCACGATCTTGCCGGGCCGGAGCTTCTCAACGGTGTCGTAGGTGTAGTAGGGGATCTCCGGCAGACTCTTTTCCTCGTCCAGCTTCCGCAGGGATACCCGATGGCGGGAGTCCGGCCCGGAGTAGTCGCACATGATGGCATCGTGATAGCGGTACTTGCCGTCCGGCCCCACCTTGCTGATCTTCACGAACAGATCCATGTCGTCATGGCCGTCCGCCTCCACCCACAGGCGCAACTTCATGTAGCCCACGATCTCCGTCTCCCCGGTGATGGGGAAGGTGAATTTGGCGATGCTTTTGCCGTCGTCGCCGCGGTAGCGCATGCTGGTCTCGGCCTTGCCCTGCTCAAAGTTCAAGGTCATGGTATCCGCGTCCAGATAGAGCTTTCTGAACTGCTGCCGGGCCAGCGGGAACTCGTTCTCCACACGCTCCACGATGTCCTCTCCGCCGGGATCCAGTACGCTGATACGGCAGACGGGCGTGTGCTCCCAGCCATTGTTCATCCCCTTGAGGTAGTGGTCGTAGAAGCGCTTGAGATCCTGAGTGTAGAACGGATCATACAGATCGTGCCACTCCTGGGTATGGTGGATACGCAGCCACTTCTCCCTGGACGAGATGGTACGCCAGGCGCGCAGGGTGCCCTGACAATGGACCATGCTGGTGTAGCTGGCCACGATGTACGCCGGGCACTGGATCTTCTCCAGGGCAATGACCTTGTCCCGCCAGTAGTCGTTCATCAGGGGGTTGTCGCGGATGTTGAGGATCATGTCCTCCATCTTGTTCCGGCCATACGCGTTGGGCCGGCGCACAGCGGGGTAATTGGGGATGCCGCCGTCCACCATTTCGTCCCGGTAGAGGTCGGTGTGGCCCTCCCAGGGCGCGATGCAGGCCAGATGGGGCGGCTGCATCGCCGCGGCGTACCACTGCACGATGCACAGCCAGCTGTTGCCGGACATGGTCACCTTTCCGTTGCACCAATCGCGGGTGCCCAAGTACTCGATGACGTCGTAGTCGTCCTCGGCCTCCTGCGTGCCGAAGTAAGGGGCGTCCCCTTCAGACATGCCGCAGCCGCGGTTGTCCACGTTCACCACCGCGTAGCCGCAGTTGACCCAGAAGGCCGGGTCGGTGCCCTCCCAGGTCTCAAGGCCGGAGGTGGCAGCACGGGGAATGCCGAAACGGTTTTTGGCGCCGGTCCACACGCTGATCTTATCCAGATCAATGTAGGGCCCATTCTTGCCGAAGGTGCCGGCATTGATGATGGCGGGGACCTTCTCGGTGTCGTCCACGGGACGGAAAATGTCGATATAGATGGTGGCACCGTCGCGCATGGTCACGGCCACATCCCGCTCAAACAGGATGTCGCACGGCAGGGGCATGGCCCCCGGGACCATCACGGAACCGGCTTTGAGCACTGTCGTGCCGGGGTGGAAGCCGCGGAATCCGGATTCCGGGTTGTCCAGGGAACCGGCGGGAGAATAGGCAATCAGTTTTTTCAGAGCTGCGTCCATTTTAATCCCTCTCGTTCGCCATTAATTTTGGGCGAGAATGACCTTGATCACGCCGCTGGCGTCCTTGGCCATGTCATACATGATCTCAACGCCTTCCTCCAGCGTGGCGACGCGGCTGATGAGCGCGTCGATCTTGATCCTGCCGCTGTTGATCATGGCGACAGCTTCGCCGAATTCCTTGCGGCTGTAGAGGAAGGAACCCTTGATGCACAGCTCCTTTGTGACGATGTTCATCATGCTGGTCTCAATGACGGGCTTGTTCATGCCCACCCAGAC
>CAKUKL010000033.1 GCA_934662925.1 uncultured Oscillospiraceae bacterium
CCGGAGGACAGGCCGAACAGCTTCTGCACCCCGGGCACCAGCACCACCATGCCCACAAGGCCGTACACCACCGACGGGATGCCCGCCAGCAGGGAGACGGCGGTGCGGATGACGGCGGCTACCTTTTCATTGGCCACCTTGGCCAGAAACATGGCGGTGAGCACGCCGATGGGTACGCCGATAAGGATGGCGCCGCCGGTGCCCGCCAGCGAAGTGAGCACGAAGGGCAGAATGCCGTAAAGCTCCTGCTTGGGGGCCCAGACCTCCCCCGTCAGGAAGGCCGCCGGGCCGATCTCCAGAATGGCGGGCAGGCCGGAGATCACCAGATAGATGCTGATGAACAGCACGCAGGCCACCGCCGCGAAGCCGCACAGGAAGAAGAAGGCGTGGACGATCCACTCCAGCGTCTCCCGGGAGAGCCGGGAACCGGACTTGTCCCGCCCGCGGGCCTTGGCCGCCGGGCGGCGCTTCGCCTGCCGGTCCGGGCCGCTCATGTCAGTGAGAATTTTTTCGTGTTCCATTCCATAAACTCCTTATGATTCAACTCCGTAATACGGGTACAGCCCCCGCCCCATGGGGGACGAGGGTGTTTCCCGTGATTCTTTTATCAGGCTTTGGGCACTGCGCCGGCGGAGCGGATCAGGTCAGCCGCGTCGGCGGACAGGGCCCAGTCGAAGAAGGCCTGAGCGGCGGGGCTCAGCTCCGTGCCCTCTTTGGTGACCAGAACAAAGGGCCGCTGGATCTCGTAGGATCCGTCCAGCACGGTCTCCTCGCTGCACTCGACGCCGTTCACCGTGATGGCCTTGACGCCGTCCTGACCCTCCACAGCGGAGAGGGAGGCGTAGCCGATGGCGTTGGGGTTGTTGCGGACGGACTCGATGACCGCGCCGGTGGAGGTCAGCTCCTGGGCCAGCACGCACTTGTCGCCGGTCTTGGTGATGGACTCGAAGCCGTCACGGGTGCCGGAGCCGGACTCGCGGCCAATGCAGGCGATCTCGCTGTCGGCGCCGCCCAGCTCGGACCAGTTGGTGATCTCACCGGTGAAGATCTTGGCGATCTGCTCCACGGTCAGGTCGGCCACGGCGTTGTCGCTGTTGACGATGACGGCGATGCCGTCCAGAGCCACGACGGTCTCAATGAGGCCCTGGCTCTTTTCCTCGTCCTTCAGGGCGCGGGAGGAAAGGCCGATGTCGGCGGTGCCGTTCATGGCGGCCTCAATGCCGGCGCCGGAGCCGCCGCCCTCCACGGAGACGGTCACGCCGCTGTGGTCGTTGCCGAACTGCTCAGCCAGCGTGTTCATGACCTTTTCCATAGAGGTGGAGCCCAGCGTCACGACGGTGCCGGACAGGTCTGCGGAGCCGCCGTTGTCAGAGGGAGCGGAGCTGCCGCCGTTATCGGAAGGGGCGGCGCTGTTGCCGCTGTCCTTGCTGCCGCAGGCCGCCAGAGACAGAGCCATCACCAGCGCCATCATCAGCGCAATGAGTTTTTTCATTTTGATTCTCTCCATTTCATCATGTATCACATTTTTATTATGCCCCGTTCTTCAGGGTACAATTTGAGTATACCGATGAAATGTAAAGTCCGCGCTCAAGGGTTTGTAAAGTCTGTGTAAAATGGAAAAACGGGCGGTCAGGGCGGCTTTACAATGTAAAGCGCGGGGCTTTACATTGTAAAAAGGCCGCCTGCGCATGAGCGCAGACGGCCTTTTTACAATTATAATTCAACTCTCCATGTGCTTGCCGAGGAAGCCCGCTGCCGTCTGGGCCAGCTTCAGCTCCACATCCCCGGCCCGGGCGCTGTCGGCAGCGGAGACGAACAGCACGCAGCCCAGCACGTCCCCCTCGGACAGGATGGGCACGGCCACCACCACCCGGTATTTGTCCGAGTCCTCGCACACCGGCACCCGTTCGCCGTCAGACTGCCAGCTCTGGCGGCCCTCCATGAGCTCCTCCACCCGGTGAGACAGGCGCTTGTCCGCCAGCTCCCGCCGGGGCACGCCGCCCACGGCGATGCAGCTGTCCCGGTCGGTGATGACGGCGGCCTGACCGGACGCCCGGCTCAGAGCCTCGCACAGCTGGTCGGCAAAGTCGGCCACGCCGCCCAGCTGAGAGTATTTTTTGAAGATCACGCCGCCCTCCCGGTCCGTATATATCTCCAAGGGGTCGCCGTTGCTGATGACATTGACACGGTGGGAGGAATTCTGCTTCGCTATGGACGATCTGGCCAGGCGTCAGGGGTGGAAGTAGTACATAATAATGGGGGGAACAGACCCTCGGTTGATAAGGCCAGATATGCTTTCCGGCGGTGTCGCCTGCCGGGCAGCGCGATAAAAAGGCCGTGGGTATCGCGGAAAATGGATTGCTGACAAATACTGCTTAAAGTGCTAAAATACAAAAAAGGAGGCGGACGGCAATGATCACGGAACAGAAGGTGAAAAGTTTTCTTCTGCTGTCAAAAGAACTGAATTTCAGCCGTACGGCACAGCAACTTTATATTTCTCAGCAAGCACTCAGCGCACAGATCTTGGCACTGGAGAACGATTTAGGATACCCGTTGTTTGTACGCACGACAAAGTCTGTGCACCTGACTGAAGCAGGAGAAAAAATGGCAGATTTTTTCCAGCGGGCTGAAGCGGAACTTCAGACCTTGTCTTCCACTTTTCGCTGCACCACATCAACATTGATGCGAATCGGCTGCTTTGAAAATTTGGATCTTGGTTCGCTGCTGTTTCAGGCTCGGGATACCATGCCTGCTGATTACTCCGGCTTGAGCTGTCAGCTTTCCATATCGGCCAACTATTCTGGTCTGCTTGAAAAGCTGGACGAGAGGAGCATTGATCTGGCGGTTATGCCGCTGGGAATTGAACTGCCGGCCCGGTTCCGAACGCAAGTGATGGCGGCGGATGTAACGTATGCTTTTTTCTCTGATCGGTTTCCGAACTGTGATCAGATACATGACCTGATGGATCTGAAAGACGCGCTGATGTTTGCCGGTCCAGAGCGCAACAAGCTGTGGCGGTGTCTGCACAGCTATTTTCATCGCCGCGGAGTGCAGGCAAAACTGAGCTACGATCCCGGTATTTCCATCTTTACCGAGCGTATGCTGATTGAATCCGGCGAAGGGGTCGGCTTTGGCGGTCAATATTCATTCCTCTATCGCAATTCAAAGCTGAAACGTTTTCCGTTGGAGATATCCAACGAGATTGGTGGCGAGATCGGCGCGGTCTGGCGCAAAGACAACAGCAACCCTTTGATTCGAGAGTACGTTAAAAACCTGAAGGCACAGTTCTGACTGAAAACACGATCCAACCGGGCATTTACAAGCGTAGCATTGTAAATGCCCGGTTAATCTTTGTTTCTCTTTTCCTGTTCGGTATGATATAACAAATCCAGCAAACTCAGGCCGGAATAAGTTGTGAAAAATATGGAGGGACAAAGTATGAGCATTCCAACCAACGCGAAAACAGGGAAGAAAGATGCCAACAGCAAGTTCAGCGGAAGAGGCTGGTTGATCGTTTTCCTCGGCATGGCGATGTGGTTCTTTGCCGCAGCAATGACGGTGGAAGGTGCCAACCTTATCATCCCGGCGTTCTCCACCGCCTACAATGTATCCGCTGCCGCTCTGTACGGCATTGCGACGGTGGCAAGTCTGATCAGCATCCCCGGCGTGGCCGCCTGCGGTGCGCTTCAGTCCAAAATCGGACCCAGAAAGATCATCCTGCTGTGCTGGACAGTGGCTGCCTGCGGTATGGGTGTGCTTGGGCTGGCCAGAAATCTGACCGTTTACTGTATTGGCCGTGTGCTGATGGGGGTAGGAACCAACTGTGCCAACTACATTGGCCTGAACGGTATCATCACCAACTGGTTTCCCCGTAAGAAGGGGCTGGTGCTTGGATATGTGACGATGGGTTCCAATCTGTCCACGGCGCTGTGCCTTTATCTGATCGGCTTTCTCTTGACTAAACTCAGCCTGTCCGGAACCTTTTTTATCTGGGGAGCGATCTATTTGGCACTGGGGCTGCTGTCCTTTGTGTTGCTGCGGGATAATCCGGAGGAGATGGGCGAGTTCCCGGACAATGACCGCACCCTTACACAGGAGCAGGTACAGGAACAGTTCCACAAAGGTGAGGAATACCGTAAAGCCGGCGGCATGACCACCATGGACATTTTGAAAAAGCGCCAGAGTTGGCAGATTGCTTTTGGCTACGGTATTATTCTCCTTATCACGGTGGGCGTTCTGTCCACGCTGGTCAGTACGCTCATTATCAAGGGCCTGCCTGAGTTGAAGGCGGTCAGCATCATGACCATCGCTGCTGTATTGGGCATTCCTTTCAGCTATCTGTGGGGTTATCTTGACGTCAAATTCAGCACAAAGAAAGCCACTATGCTGCTCTACTGTGTCATTTTTGCTATGATTGCCTTTATGCTAATTCCCGGCACTTGGACGGCTTATGTTACCGCCGTTCTGCTGGGCTGCTTCATCGGTGCGGGCAATAACCTTACTCCCGCCATCATCGCCACAGTCTTTGGCCGGTATGACTTTTCCAAAGCGCTGGCCGTGATCATGCCGATCTGGAACATTGTGGTCGCCTTCGCGACGACCGTTGTCGGTGTGCCTCAGTCCCTGACAGGCAGCTATGTGGCCGCTTATATTGTGTTGGCCGTAGTGGCCGTCATTGGTTTTGTTCTGGTCATTACGCTGGATGACCACTGCATCGGCAAACAGGATGTATAAAACTCACTGGAAGGATTGAAACGAAAATGGAACGACGGAAAGAGCCTTTGAATATGTCGACATCCGGTTTTCTGGATGAGCCGCACGATTTTTTTGACCCGGAGATCATGCGCCAATATCGCGCGGCATTGGCGGAGAGCGATTTGGAAAATGGGCGTCTGCCCGATGAGATCACGGTAGAGTGGATCGAACTCGGGGGCGTACACACAGCACGGCTGAACTATGCCGGTGCGCCGCAGGATAAGGTGGTGCTGCATATTCACGGCGGCGGATGGTGCGGCGGCGTTCCCTGCACCGGGCTGCAGGGAATGATCGCGGTTCAGCAGATGACAGGGTATCATATGCTGTCTCTGGATTACGGGCTGGCTCCGGAACATCCCTTCCCAGACGGTATTATGGACTGTGTTTCGGCGTACAAGGTTTTGCTGGAGCAGGGCTATCAGTCGGAAAATATTGCGCTGATCGGGGAATCCGCCGGCGGCTATTATTGCCTCGTACTGGCGCAGTACCTGAGAGATCACGGTCTTCCCCTGCCTAGCGGCCTGTGTCTGGTGTCTCCCGGTGCGGATATGATGATGCCCGATGATGTACAGAGAGCGTTGGATTCAGATCCTGACAATGCATTTTTGCGCCAATGCATTGCGTTTTCCACAATGTATACCAATGGGCATAAGCTGGATGAGCCTTATTTGTCCCCCAATGAGGGCAGCTATAAGGGATTGCCCCCCATGTTCGTTCAGACCGGAAGCTGCGACTTCTGCCTTGAGGCCAGCTTGAGGTGCGCCCAGAAGGCGTCCGCCGAGGGAGTGGATGTTACGCTTCA
Source organism: uncultured Oscillospiraceae bacterium (assembly GCA_934662925.1). GTDB lineage: Bacteria > Bacillota > Clostridia > Oscillospirales > Oscillospiraceae > Enterenecus. Next base: position 5,558 of record CAKUKL010000033.1, read on the forward strand.
CAGTTGGGAATTCATGCCTCATGTATTCTTTCTGCTTCATGGCATTCCGGAAGCGAAAGCAGGCCAGCTGGAGGTAGCTGCCTTTTTGAAAAAAGTGCTGGACTAATGAGCGCTTTGGCCGCGGGCCGCGGCGCTGGATCAGCCGGTCATTGCCCTGCGTTCCGGCGATCACTGCGCCCAGCCCCTCCACGCCGCGCCGGGAATTTCCTATACGCTTCGTATATCACCGGCGTTTTATAACACGTTTGAGGAGATTGGCGCTCTGGCGCAGGGCCTGCGGGAACTCCTCGGCGGAAAATAAGGACACGGTGTGCGCTGAGACACATACGGAGTTTGCGATTGAATCGGCAACAAAGCAAAGCGCCCGGAGCCACAGGCTCCGGGCGCTTTGCTTTGTTGAGCGGGGTCACACAAATGCGAGGGACAGCGCGGGGACGTAAGTAAGGATCAGCAGGAGAACGACGGCCAGAGCAAAGAAGGGCAGGATCCATTTGAACATGCTCTCCATCTTGATCTTCGCAACGGCGGCGCCCACGAAGAGATTGCAGCCATAAGGCGGCGTGCACAGACCGAAGGCCAGATTCACCGCCATGACCACGCCGAAGTGGATGGGGTTGATGCCAAAGGCCTTGAGAGTGGGCAGCAGCATGGGGGCCATAATGATGATGGCCGGCACGGTGTCGAGGAAGCAGCCGATGACCAGCAGGATCAGATTGATGACCAGCAGGACGACCATGGGGTTGTCAGATACAGTGGAGAGGAACCGGGTGATGGCCTGCGGCACCTGCTCGAAGGTCATAAAGGTGGAGAACACCGTGGAGTAACCCAGCAGGAAGGAGGTGACGCCGTTGAGGACCGCCGCGCCGACCAGAGTCTGATACAGGCTCTTCCAGTCCATTTCCTTGTAGACAAAGATAGACACGATCACGGAATACACCACGGAAACAGCGGCGGCTTCTGTAGGAGTAAAGAAACCGGAGTAGATGCCGCCGAGAATGATGACCGGGGACAGCAGAGCCCAGAAGCCGTCCTTGGTGGCCCGGCCCAGACGGCGCAGGCGCTTGCCCCAGAACTCCTTCAGGGGGATCTTCTGGTCGTTTTTCTCCCGCAGGTCGATGCCGTGGCGCTTGCAGATAAAGACGTTCAGAATGAGAAATGCAAGGCCGATGAGGATGCCGGGGAGAATGCCTGCCTTGAACAGGTCGGGCACGGAGGTCTTGGTGGTGGCGCCGTAGAGCACGAAGGAGAGGGAGGGCGGGATGATGGGGCCGACGGTGCCGCCGAAGCATACCAGCGTGGCGGCATAAGCGGGGTCGTAGCCGCGCTTTTTCATTTCGGGGATCATCATGCCGCCGATGGCGGCGGTGGTGGCCATGCCGGAGCCGGACAGGGCGCCGAAGAACATGCAGGCCAGCATGGATACGCAGCCCAGCGCGCCGGTGACAAAGTCGATCAGTGCGGAGGCGAATTCCACGATACGTTTGGCGATGCCGCCGGTGGAGATAACGGAACCGGCCAGCATGAAGAAGGGAATGGCCATGACCGTAAAGGAGAAAATGCCGGAGTAGCAGTACTGGGCGTTGACGACCATGTTCAGGTCAGAGCAGTAGAACATGGAGATCATGGTTGCGCCGCCGATAGCGAAGCCTACGGGTACGCCGATCATCAGCATGATGATGAGCACCAGAAACAGTACGATCAGTGCGGAGTTCATTCCTGAGCGCCCCCTTCCTCAGTCTGTTCAACGGGTTCCGCAGGCTTGCCGTGGGCGAGAAGCTTTGCGGATGTGACGATGCTGGCAATGCTGCGGATGCTCATCAGGCCGCAGCCGACTACCACGGCCAGATAGCCCCAGGAGGTGCTGATCTTGATGCCGGCGTAAGGGGACGTCCGCTGAGTGATCACCAGCGTCACGCCATAGTACAGCGTTACGATGCAGATGCCCAGTACGATCAGGTCGGACAGGATGTTGAATACCTGCGCTGTTTTGAAGGGCAGACGGTCAGTCAGCATGGTGATCTTGATATGCTCGCCCTTGCGCTGGCCGATGGAAATGCCAAGCCATGAGATCCAGACGAACAGGAACTTGCCAAGCTCCTCCGACCAGTACAGGGAATGGTTCGCCTTGCGCATGATGACCTGAACGAAGATGATCAGGACCATCACCGCGAACAGAAAAACGAGGATAGCCTCCTCTATGTGGTTCAGGATATCGAAAATTCGTTTTTTACCTTTCATAAGCAGAAGCGATGTATTGGATCAATACATCCATGCCCTCCTTTCTTTTCACACGATTTACCGGAGAGCCGGCCTCAGGCCGGCTCTCCGGACGGGGAAGAGCACTCGGTGTGGATGGCGATGTACGGTTTACTGAGGAACGGTAGCCAGCCAGCGGTCCATCATATCGTCGCCGACCTTTTCGCGCCACATGTCATACACGGGCTGGACGGCTTCCATGAATGCGGCGACCTCGTCGTCGGTGAGCTCTTCGACGGTAGCGCCCTCATCCTTGAAGCGCTGGATATAATCCATCTCATTGGCGCGTTCTTCATCGCGCTGCTGCTTACAGGCTTTGGAGACGGCCTCCTGGATCAGAGCCTGATCGTCGGCGGACAGACTGTTGAACCAGTCGAGGGAGCAAATGATGGGGAAGGGGGAGCTGGCGTGGTTGGTGAGGGTCACATAAGGGGCGATCTCATGGAGGGAGAAGTCGTTGAACACACCCAGGCTGTGGTCCAGAGCGTCGATGGCGCCGGTAGACAGGGAGGTGATGACCTCACCCCAGGACATGGGAGTGGGGTTGGCGCCCATGGCCTTCCACATCTCGATGTTCAGCTCGTCCTGAGCGATGCGGACCTTCTGGCCCTTCAGGTCGTCGGCGTTGTGATAGCAGCGGTTGCGGCTGATGACCTGACGCATGCCGTTGTAGTACATGCCGAGACAGTAATAACCGGAGTCGGCAAGCGTCTCGTTGAACAGTTCCAGACCGCCGTTCTCAAAGGTGCCTTTCTCCCATGCCTCATAGGTGGGATACAGGAAGGGCAGATCGATGCAGCTGGAAGCCGCGCCGGAAACGGAGCTGACGACGGAGGACAGGTCGAACTCCATGGTCAGGGTGCCCAGCTTGACGCCGGCTACCATGTCGGGGGAGTCGCCGGCCTGACCGTCGGGATAGACCTCGACCTTGAAGCGGCCGGGAGCCTTTTCTTCCAGATACTCGCCGATCCAGACGCTCCAGACGTGGGTGGAACGGGTGGAGGAGTCGGTATGGCCGATCTTGATGGTGATCACATCGTCGGAGGGCTCGTTCTGGGTGCCCTGATTCTGGCCGGGGTTGTCAGAGGGAGTGGAATTGTTGCCGCTGGGGCGGCTGCAGGCGGTCAGGAGGGAGAGACTCATCGCCGCAGTCAGAGCAAGAGCGATCCATTTTTTCAGTTTCATAGTGAGCTCCTTTCAGTCATTCGGTATCCTTGTTGTTTCAGTTACAGCCCGCAGGCAGATCACACGTTATTTTTTCAGGCTCAGGATGCGCCGGGCCTCTTCGGGCGTGGCGATCTCGCGCCCCAGCAGCCTGGCGAGCGCAGCGGCCTTGGCCACCAGTTCACCGTTGCTTCTGGCCAGCACGCCCTTCTCCAGATACAGGTTATCCTCAAATCCGACCCGGACATGTCCTCCCATTACGATGGTGGCGGCAGCGATGTCCCATGCGTGCCGGCCGAGACCGGTGGCCGTCCATGTGGATCCGGCGGGCAGGCTCTCTGCCATGAACACCAGATCCCGCACCGTGGCGGTCATCTGCACGCCCAGCACGAAGTCGAAGTGCAGCGGATGGACCAGCAAACCCTTTCGATCCGCCTTCAGAGCGATGTCGATCATGCCCTTGTCAAATACCTCAAGCTCCGGCTTGATGTTCCGCTCCTGCATGATGCGGGCAAAGTTCATCACGGTATTGTCGGTGTTGATGAAGATCTCATCTCCGCCGAAATTGCAGGTGCCGCAGTCCAGCGTGGCAAACTCCGGGGTGGGGATCAGCTCGGTGGATTGCAGCCGTTCCTCATCGGTCATGCCTACGGCACCGCCGGTGGAGGGCTGAATGATCACGTCGGGGCACAGGGCCAGAATGGCGTCGGTGCACGCCTGAAAACGGCCCTTATCCTGCGTTGGAGTGCCGTCGTCCCAGCGGACATGAAGGTGGATCACGGACGCCCCGGCGTCATAGGCGGCTTTGGCCTCCCGGGCCACTTCTTCCACTGTGTACGGTACGGCGGGGTTCTGTTCCTTCGTTACTTCAGCGCCGCAGATGGCGGCGGTAATGATCAGTTTTTCCGTAATGTCCAGCTCCTTTCTTTCAGAGTTGTGTTATTTGCAGTAGCGGTCCACAAAATATTTCCGCAGGGCATCTTCACGGCGGACGATGTCGAAGGCGATCTCCGCGTGACCGGGATAGTAACCGTTGCCGATGAGCATTTTCACATACTTGCCCACACCTTCGGCGCCCAGAGAAGCCTTGACGAAGTCGGTGCTCATGCTGAAGAAATAGACCATGCCTTCGTCGCCGGTCACCAGAATGGTGGCGAGCTCCGTGTCCGTGACGCTCACGGTGCTCACGGTGAAGTCGGCCAGCTTACCGTTCATTTTCTTCAGATATTTTTCGTAAGCCGCCAGCGGCTGTCTGCCGTCCGCCTGAATGACCACGTCGGCGATGCCGAGATTTCGCACCAGCTCGCACTGCTCAGCGGAGTACTCCATGCACACCACCTTACCGGTGGGGGACACTCTTTTTTTGGCCTCGGCCAGACAGAGCAGGCCGGCTTTACCCGCGCCCATGACTACTACGGTGTCGCCGGCCTTGGCGTGGACGGCCACCTGCGCCGGTGCACCAGCCACGTCCATCAGCGCCAGAGACAGCTGCTCGCCCAGATCCTCGGGCAGCTTGGTGC
>CAKUKL010000034.1 GCA_934662925.1 uncultured Oscillospiraceae bacterium
TGCCCGAGGCGTGGAGGATCTGGTGGGCCTCGATGGTGGTGCGGCGCTCGTCCCAGAGGTGTACCTCCATCCCGGTCCGCTCCGCCAGCCGGGCGGCAAAGACCCGGTACAGCTCCGCCCGGGGGCCCTCCGTGCCGTCCATGTTCCGGGGAAAGCCCATTACCAGCTCGTCCACCCCGTGGGCGGCGATGAGGGCGGCAAGCTCGTCCAGCACCTGCTCGCTCTTCCGGCTGTGGATGACGGTAGTGAAGCCGGCCAGCAAGCCGGTGGCGTCCGAAATGGCGACCCCCGTCCGGGCGTCGCCGTAGTCTATGGCCATGATGCGCATGGGTCCTGTTCCTCCTGATACATTTTTGTAAAGACAGACACATTATAAAATATCAATTCGCTCTTGACAAGGGCAAAGTGCCTGTGGTACACTGACTATACCTGTGAACAGGGCTTTCTTTTTGTACGCATTTTTACGGGATGCGTCCAAAAACCCTCTCCCCCGCCAGACGGGGTCGCAGGGAGGCAAAACAATGCCGATCCCCCGTAGCTTATAAAGGGTATCCTTGTACCCTTTCGGGCGTCGGAATCGGCAAAGCCGTTCCGGCGTTTTTTGTTTGGACGGCGATAATTTGAAGGAGGTGCCGATATGGCGAAAGCCGGTAACCGTGTGAAAATCACGCTGCGGTGTTCCGAGTGCAAACAGCGCAACTACAACACCACCAAGAACAAGCGCAACACCACTGAGCGTCTGGAGCTCAACAAGTACTGCCCCTTCTGCAGAAAGCACACCGTGCACAACGAAACCAAGTAATGGGCCGCGACAGCACAATGAAAGAAGGGTGTGACAACTATGTCTGAACTGGAAAAAAACGCTGCGGCCCAGGCCGGTAAGGAGTCCGTAACCCCTCCTGCCAAGGCTGAGAAAAAGGCCAAAAGCCCCGACAAGAAGAAGGACAAGAAGCCCAACCGCGTTGCCCGCTGGCTCAAGGACCTGAAGGGTGAGCTCAAGAAGGTCACCTGGCCCTCCGCCAAGGACACCTTGAAGAACGTGGCCGTGGTCATCGTCTGCGTCCTGATCGTCGGCGTCATGATCTGGGTGTTCGACTGGGTCGTCAAGATGGTCGTCGAAGCCCTGCTCAACCTCTTCAGCTAAGGAGAGCCTGACATGGCTGACGAACTGAAGTGGTATGTTGCCCACACTTACTCGGGCTATGAGAACACCGTGGCCGCAAGCATCGAGAAGTCCGTGGAAAACCGCAACATGAAGGACCTCATCACCGAGGTCAACATCCCGATGGAAACCGTCACCGAAATTACGGACAACGGCCCCAAGACCGTGGACCGCAAGGTGTTCCCCGGCTATGTGCTGGTCAAGATGGTCATGACCGACGAGACCTGGCACCTTGTTCGGAACATCCGCGGCGTCACCGGCTTCGTGGGCACCGCCGACAAGGCTATCCCCCTCACCGACGACGAGATCGCCGCGCTGGGCGTGGAGAAGCGCGAGGTGGTCGTGTCCTATAAGGTCGGCGACAACGTCAAGATCACCGACGGCGCTCTGGAATCCTTCATCGGCACGGTCGATGAGCTGGATCTGGACCGCGGCAAGGTCCGCGTGGTCGTATCCATGTTCGGCCGGGAGACCCCCGTCGAGCTGGAACTGGATCAGGTGGAATTGGTCTGATTCCCCGATCTATGGCAGGCTCCGCCTGCCGCTCCGTGGGAGGCGCGCACCCGATGCGCTCCGTCACCACCACATTTTAAGTAGGAGGTGCTGTTTCAAATGGCACAGAAAGTAACTGGTTACGTAAAGCTGCAGATCCCCGCCGGTCAGGCAACTCCCGCCCCCCCTGTGGGCCCCGCCCTCGGCCAGCACGGCGTTAACATCGCCGCCTTTACCAAGGAATTCAACGAGCGCACCAAGAACGACATGGGCCTGATCATCCCCGTGGTCATCACCGTGTACGCTGACCGCTCCTTTACCTTCGTCACCAAGACCCCCCCTGCCGCCGTCCTCATCAAGAAGGCCTGCAACATCGAGTCCGGCTCCGGCGTCCCCAACAAGACCAAGGTCGCCACCATCAGCAAGGAAGACGTGCGCAAGATCGCCGAGCTGAAGATGCCCGACCTGAACGCCGCTTCCGTCGAGGCCGCCATGAGCATGATCGCCGGCACTGCCCGCTCCATGGGCGTCCTGGTGGGCGAATAAGGGAAAGGAGGAAGAAACAATGGCTAAAGGTAAGAAGTATATCGACAGCGCGAAGCTCATCGACCGCGCTGCGCAGTATGATGTGACCGAGGCGATGGAGCTGGTCGTCAAGACCGCCACCGCCAAGTTCGACGAGACCGTCGAGCTGCACGTGAAGCTGGGCGTTGACTCCCGCCACGCCGACCAGCAGGTCCGCGGCGCCATCGTCCTCCCCCACGGCACCGGCAAGACCGCCCGCGTGCTGGTCTTCGCCAAGGGCGACAAGGCTGACGAGGCCCGTGCCGCCGGCGCCGACTTCGTCGGCGATATGGACATGGTCCAGAAGATCCAGTCCGAGAACTGGTTCGACTTCGACGTGGTCGTCGCCACCCCCGACATGATGGGCGTCGTCGGTCGTCTCGGTAAGGTCCTGGGCCCCAAGGGCCTGATGCCCTCCCCCAAGGCCGGCACCGTCACCCCCAACGTGACTCAGGCCATCAACGAGATCAAAGCCGGTAAGGTCGAGTACCGTCTGGACAAGACCAACATCATCCACTGCCCCATCGGCAAGGTGTCCTTCGGCGCTGAGAAGCTCACTGAGAACCTGAATGCTCTCATGGGCGCCATCATCAAGGCCAAGCCCGCCGCCGCCAAGGGCCAGTACGTCAAGAGCTGCGTCGCCGCCGCCACCATGGGCCCCGGCGTGAAGGTCAACGCTGCGAAGTTTGTGTAATAAGAAGCGCGAAGGATAGGCGCATAGGGGAGCTTGGAGCAAAGCGAGGGCGAGAGACGGGCCGCAAGGCCCGGATACCAGCCCGAGTCGGAGCGAAAGCGACCCGGCCATGCGCCCAATCCGCAGCGTGACACACAGTCTAACCTCAGCTCACTCATTTCATTATATCTCCCGGAGGGTTTTGCTTGACAAAGCCCTCCGGGGCTGATATAATGCTATTCGTGTTCAAAGACAGCAGGGGGCAGAAGCGCCTGAGCCGTCGTGAGCAGTACGGATGGATCGAAGCGAAAAATACAAATCAGGATGGGCGCAGCCCATACATTTGTGTTTTGAGTCGGAGGGAAGCCGTACGTCGCGAACAGGCGAAGCGTGACAATGCCATAATTCCTGCCGAGAATGCAGCTTATAGGACTATGTCTGCGCTGTTTTCGATTTGACACGAAAGCGGTGCATTTTTTATGCCGCCGCACCAATTTTCCGGAGGTGAATATCTAATGCCTAACGCAAAGGTTCTCAGTGAAAAGCAGGCCATCGTGGCCGCTCTGACCGAGACTCTGAAGAGCGCTTCTTCCGGCGTCCTGGTGGACTACAAGGGCATCACCGTCGCCGAGGATACCGCGCTCCGTCACGAGCTGCGCGAGAACGGCGTGGAGTATTCCGTCGTGAAGAATACCCTCGTCCGCCGCGCCATCGACGAGCTGGGCATGTCCGAGCTGGACAGCGTCCTGAACGGCACCACTTCTCTGGCCGTTTCCAAGGACGACCCCATCGCTCCCATGCGGATCGTCAATAAGTACGCCAAGCAGATGGGTGACCGCTTCAACATCAAGGCCGGCTTTATGGACGGCAAGGTCATCCCCCTGGAGGACGTGGCCGCTCTGGCCGAGCTGCCCTCCAAGGACGGTCTGGTGGCTCAGCTGCTCGGCATGATGCTGGCCCCCATCACCAGCCTGGCCATCGTCATCAAGGCCATCGCCGAGCAGAACGGCGAGCCCGCCGCTGCTGCCGAAGAGACCCCCGCCGAGTAATCACCCGGCACCCCCTGCCCCGATGAGGGCAGACACATTTACTTTTTTACAATACAATTAAGGAGGTATTTCATCATGGCTAGCGAGAAGATTACCGCTATGATCGAAGAAGTGAAGTCCCTGACCGTTCTGGAGCTCAACGAGCTCGTTAAGGCTCTGGAGGAAGAGTTCGGCGTTTCCGCCGCCGCCATGGCCGCTCCCGCCGCCGGCGCTGCCGCTCCCGCTGCTGAGGAGAAGACCGAGTTCGACGTCGTCCTGACTGAGATCGGCTCCGAGAAGATCAAGGTCATCAAGGTCGTCCGCGAGATCACCGGTCTGGGCCTGGCCGAGGCCAAGGCTACCGTCGAGGCCGCCCCCAAGGCCATCAAGGAAGGCCTGAGCAAGGAGGACGCCGAGGAGCTGAAGAAGAAGCTCGAGGAAGTCGGCGCCAAGGTCGAGCTGAAGTAATTTACTTCTGCAAATCTGACTTGAAAAGAACCCAGGGCGCACCCCGCCTTGGGTTCTTTTTTTGAGAAAAATCAATTCCGGCGTTTTGCGCAGAAAGATCTGATACCGATGATCATCATGGATCTGGAATGGAACCGGGGATATGACACGAAGCCGCTCAACGAGCTGCTCCAGATCGGGGCGGTGCGGATGGACAGCCTCAGCGCCCCCATCGCGGACGTGTTCAACATCTACATCCGCCCCTCCGTCCACAAAAAATTTGATATGGGCGCCAAAAAGCTGCCGGAGCTGCGGCAGTCACTGGACTCCCACCTCTCCTTCCCGGAAGCGGTGGAGCAGTTCCGGACATGGTGCGGCGGCGAGACGGAGTTCGCCGTGTGGGGCAACGATGATTTTCAGATCCTCAACGAAAACTGCGCCTTCTGGAAGCTGCCGCTGTTCGAGCCGTCGGCGGTGTTCGACTTACAGGCCGTGTTCAGCCGCATGGTGGGCGGCGAGGGCGTACAGATCGCCCTGTGGCGGGCGGTGGCCTACCGGAACATCCCGGAGATCTTCGACTACCACAACGCCCTCAACGACGCACTGTACACCGCACTGGTGTGCGAGGGCATCACCCGGACGGAGCTGACCTACGTCCCGCCTCTGCCCCCGTCGCTGCCGAAATTTTCCGACCTGCCCTTTCCCGCCCAGTCCCGGGTCCGGGTGGGCCCCGCGGAGCAGGCGGAAACTCTTCTCAACGACCCGAAAGCCCGCAAGACCGCCTGTCCGCTGTGCGGGAAGGAATTCTGGGTACAGCAGTGGGCCGCGTCCGGCGGGCGGCAGTTCTACTCCCCCTTCCGGTGCCCGGAGCACGGGCGGTTCCTCTGCCGGCTCACCGTCTCCCCCGACGGGGACGGCAAGTGGCGTGGCCGGGTGACGGTGCCCGAGCTGACGCAGGACGTGCTCAGCGCTTACCGCTCCACGCTGAAAAGCGAACCCATCAAGTGCAGAGGCACCAGCAAAAGCCGCCGGAGACGGCGCTCCAGACGGAAAAGCGCGTAGGATTTTCCTCACTAATGCGTACAAAAAAGGCGCGGAACCACAGGTTCCGCGCCCTTTTTCATTTATTTCAGTCTCCGTAGCCGTCGGGATGGGTGCTGTACCAGTTCCACGCCGTCCGGATGATGTCCTCCACGTTGGTGTACTTCGGCCGCCAGCCCAGCATATCCATGGCCTTTTTGCTGGACGCGATGAGCACGGCGGGGTCGCCGGGGCGGCGGCCCTCCTCCACTACGGGAATGGGGTGGCCGGTGACACGGCGGGCGGCGTCGATGATCTGCCGGTTGGAAAAGCCGGTGCCGTTGCCCAGATTGAAGGCGTTGGAGGTGTTCTCCCGCTTGAGGTAATCCAGCGCCAGCATGTGGGCGTCGATGAGGTCCTCCACGTGGATGTAGTCCCGGACGCAGGTGCCGTCCGGCGTGGGGTAATCGGTGCCAAAGAGCTTCAGGCTGTCCCGCTTGCCCTGCGCCACCGACAGGATGAGGGGGATGAGGTGGGTCTCCGGCCGGTGATCCTCGCCGATGGAACCGTCCGCCCGGGCCCCCGCCACATTGAAGTATCGCAGGGCGCAGTATTTCAGGCCATAGGCCCGGTCGCACCACTTGAGCATTTTTTCCACGATGAGCTTGCTCTCGCCGTAGGGGTTGGTGGGCACCTGCGGGTCGTCCTCCTCAATGGGAGTGCGCACCGGCTCACCGAAGGTGGCCGCCGTGGAGGAAAAGACCAGATAGGGCACCTTGTGGGCCACCATGGTGCGGATGAGGGTCAGTCCGGCGGTGACGTTGTTGCGGAAATATTCGTCGGGGATGGACATGGATTCCCCCACCAGCGAATAGGCGGCGAAATGGATGACCGCCTCCACATTTTCCCGGGAAAAGACCCCGTCCAGAAAATGCTGGTCGGCCACGTCGCCGATGTAAAGCCGCCCGCCCTTCACCGCCTGACGGTGGCCCTTGGACAGGTCGTCCACCACCACCACGTCCACCCCCCGGTCCAGCAGGGCGGCCACGCAGTGGGACCCGATATAACCGGCGCCGCCGGTCACAAGAATTGCCATGGTATTTGCTCCTTCCGCGCCCCGCGGGCGCTTATGCAGAATATTGCGGATGGCCGGGGTCCTCCCCGGCCTCTTTCAGCTCGTCGATGAGGTGGCGGATCATGGGGTTGCAGTCGTCCGCCTGCCAGACGGCCACCACGTCGCTGCGGCGGCTGTCCGGGATGTTCACGATGCGCACGGCGTCGTTGTGCTCCAGCCGGGTGTTCCGGTCGATGAGGGCCACGCCCAGCCCCGTCTCCACGCAGAGCAGCAGGCTCTCCAGTGAGTTGGCCTCCCGGACGATGTTGGGGTAAAAGCCGGAATTGGCGCACTGGATGAGCAGCTGATCGTAGCCGCCGGGGGACTCGTCCTTGGAAATGGCCACGAAATCCTCGTTCTTAAGGTCGGCCAGCGTGAGGTCCGGCTTATCCGCCAGCGGGTTGCGCCGGTTGACGGCGATGGCCCCCCGCTGGGTGCGCAGGGACTCCCACTTCCAGTCCCGGCGGCCCTCCACCTCGAAGCCCAGCGTGATGATGACGTCGAACCGGCAGTTTTCAAGGCCGCCGCGGAGGTTGCGGAAGCTGTTGCGTTCCAGCTCCACCACGCCGTCGGGGTAGTCCTGGTGGAGTCTGGACAGAGCCTGCGACATGGCAAGGTTCACGTCCTGCCCCTCCAGAATGCCCACGGAGAGGTTGCCCACGTCGCCCCGGCTCAGGGCGTGGGCGTGGGCGATGGCCTGCGCGGTGTAGTCGGGCAGGTCCTTAAACTTTTCGTACAGGTATTGGCCCGCCTGAGTCAGGTGGACGGTCTTGCCTGCCCGGCGGAACAGATCGAAGCCCAGTTCCTGCTCCATGAGGCTGATCTGCTTGGAAAGGTTGGGCTGAGAGACGTACAGCGCCTTGGCCGCCTGCGAGAAGTTCTCCCGCCGGGCCACCTCCACAAAATACTGGATCCGGGTCAGATTCATGTGCCTTCCCCCTTTGCTCCGTTTCAGATAGTATATCATCAAATGGCCTCTGTGGCAAGACTTTGTAGCAAATATACAAAATCGTTAAATCTATAACCAAATGTGTTGTTCAAACGACAAAACAGGTATTTCACAAAATGGAATTTCTCCGGTATGATAGGAACTGTAAAAGCCCGGCGGTGGTTCGGTTCGGGCCGGGACGAAATAAGAGGAGGAAGTTCAAATGGCAAGTAAAACCAAAGAGTTTTCCAGTACCAGCAGCAACTTCGGCGCAAAGGGCTGGGGGATCCTGATCCTCACCTTCTTCAGCATTCTCCTGATGAGCAACATCTGCTACGACTCCCTGAACGTCACCATCGAGGTGTACGGCGGCATGGGCTGGAACAAGGGCCTGCTGTACATGTTCTCCACCGTCGCGGCGTGGATCTCCGTCATCGGCGCGGGCCTGTGGGGCGCCATGTGCGGCAAAAAGACCTGCCGCTTCGCGTGGACCGTCTCCCTGATCGTGTCCGCCGTGGGCTGCGTGATCTGGAGCTTTGCCCCCGCGGCCGGCATCCCCGTGTACTTCATCGCGCTGGCCCTCTCCTACATCGGCGGCATGGGCTTTGCCTACATCGCCAGCCTGAACGTCGTCTCCAACTGGTTCCCCCGCAAAAAGGGTCTGGCCATGGGCTGGGTCACCATCGGCTTCCCCCTGTCCGCCGTCATCGCCACCCCGCTGTGCTCCGCCCTCATCGGCAAGCTCCAGCTCAACGGCATCTACCTGATGTACGCCGTGCTGTGCGTCATTCTGGCCGTTCTGGTGTGGATCTTTGTCCGGGACTACCCCGAGGAAAAGGGCGCTTACCCCGACAACAACCCCTACTTTGACAAGGCCGGAGCCGAGGCCGAGCTGAAGGCCGGTCTCGAGTACATGAAGACCTCCCCCTGGACCCGCGGTAAGCTGCTCCACACCGGCACCGTGTGGAAGATGGTCATCTCTCTGGGCGTCATGGAGCTGCTCAGCCTCGGCATCATGACCAACTTCATGCCCCGGATGCTCCAGATCGGCTACGCCCCCGGTCAGGTCATCCCCATGCTGGCCATCGCCGGTCTGCTGGCCTGTGTCGGCTCCGTGCTGTGCGGCCTGCTGGACGCTAAGGCCGGCCCCAAGAAGGCCATCATCATCACCTACGTCATCGCCATCATCGCCATCGTCCTGAACGTGGTGGCCGGTATCGTCAAGCAGAACGGCAACGAGGGCCTTGCTACGCCGCTGTTCTTCGTCTCCCTGCCCTTCCTCGCCATCATGCTGGGCGGCGCGGCCAACTATCTGGTCTCCCTGACCAACACTATCTGGGGCCGCTATGACTTCCCCGCCGCTTACCGCGTGCTCAAGCCGCTGGTGTCCGTGGTGGGCGCGCTGGGCATGACCATCGTGGGCGGCATTGGCAACTCCCCCGCTGGATATGGCACCGCCTACCTCATTCTGGGCGTGCTGTCCGTCATTGGCGTCATCATCATCGCCACGGTGGACGACTCCCTCGCGGGCCGGGACCTGTAACACAAGTCAACTCATGAGCCGGAACGGAACGCCGGCCTATATAGAAAACACAACAGGAGGAGATAATATGAAAGTACTGGGTCTGTCCTGCGGCACCCTCAATGGCAGCAACGACGCCATGTGCAAAGAGGCCCTGATGGCCGCGCAGTCCGCCGGAGCGGACGTGGAATTCATCAACCTGCACCAGCTGAACATCAAGCACTGCACCGGCTGCAAGGCCTGCGTCATGAGCCTGTTCTCCGGCCGGGGCAACGCCTGCGTCCTTCAGGACGACTTCGACTGGCTCACCGACAAGATGTACGACGCCGACGGCATCGTCTGGGCCGTGCCCATCTTTGAAAAGTGCGCCCCCGGCATCTTCCACACGGTGATGGACCGCTTCGGCCCCCGCCTGGACCGCGGCAACGTCATGATCGCCGCCAAGATCGCCGAAAACGGCGGCAAGCCGGTGGACCCCCGCTACCTCAAGGAAAAGGCCGTGTCCTTCATGGGCATCGGCGGCTCCGACTGGGCCACCCGCATCCAGTGCGACTTCAACACTCAGGCCCTGACCCCCAAGTGGACGGTCATCGACAACGAGTGCTTCCAGTGGTCGCTGGACATCATCATGAACGACGACGCCATCGCCAAGGCCCACCAAATCGGCCTGAACATCGCCGAGGCCGCCAAAAAGGTGGCCGACGGCACGCTGGAAGCACCCCACGGCATCATGGGCAAGGACTACAAGGGCGCAGAGGGCGTCTGCCCCCACTGCCATAGCAACAACTTCTTCCTCAAGGAGGACGGCACCGCTATCTGCTGCCTGTGCGGCATCGAGGGCGTTATGAAGAACGAGGGCGGCCGGTACGTCTTTGACTTCGACGCCGAAACGTGGATCCCCCACGCCCACGACTCCATCCCGGGCAAGTTCATCCACGGCGACGACATCCAGCGCAACGAGGGCAAGGCCCGTGCGTCCATGTCCACCGACGAGGCCAAGGCACGGAAGGCGAAGTACCGTGACTTTATCAAGTCCTCCAGACCCGAATAACAAAACAGCAACCCTCGGGCACCTCCGGAGCCCCCGCTCCGGAGGACCTGTCCTGAACATCATCGCGACAAGGAGTGTATTTTTTATGAAAGCAGCGGCTTTTTACGGCAAAGGCGACGTGCGCATCGAAGAACGGCCCATCCCCGTCCCCGGCCCCAACCAGCTGGTGGTCAAGATCAACTATGTGGGCGTGTGCGGCACCGACGTGGAGTTCTACAAGGGCGGCTATCCCCCCTTCGTCAAGCTCCCCATGGTGCTGGGCCATGAGAACGTGGGCACCGTCACCGCGCTGGGCGAGGGCGTCACCGAGTTTCAGGTAGGCGACCGCATCCTGTGCGGCCCTCCCTCCCACTGCGCCGAGGACTGCCCCTCCTGCCAGCGGGGCGAGACCAACATCTGCATCAACGGCTTCCCCCGCACCGCCGGGATCGGCGGCCCCGACGGCGGCTACGC
>CAKUKL010000035.1 GCA_934662925.1 uncultured Oscillospiraceae bacterium
GGCCAGCACGGTGCCCTGGAAGGGATCGAGGAAGCAGACGCGGAAGTAGTAGTCGTTGCCGGCGGTGACGTTGG
Source organism: uncultured Oscillospiraceae bacterium (assembly GCA_934662925.1). Classification (GTDB taxonomy): domain Bacteria; phylum Bacillota; class Clostridia; order Oscillospirales; family Oscillospiraceae; genus Enterenecus. Next base: position 75 of record CAKUKL010000035.1, read on the forward strand.
GGTTGGTGCAGGTCACGCCCACGGCGGCGATGCCGCCCTCGTCAAACTTGGGGCCGCCCGCGATGGACACGCCGGAGCCGTAGGAGCCGAGGACCAGAGACACGCCCTCGCTCACCAGCTGGGAGGCGGCGGAGGGGGCCTTGTCAGTGGAGGAGCCGTTGTCGGCGGGGACCAGCTCGATGGTGTAGGTGGTGCCGTTGACCTCCACGGTGGGCGTCTCGCTGTTGGCGTACTGCATGCCCAGATATTCCTTCTTGCCGCCGGAGGCGGAGTCGCCGGACAGGGGCTCAAACACGCCGATCTTGATGACGTTGTCGCCGCCGGCGGGGGCGGCGGTGTTCTGGCTGTCGTCAGGGGTCTTGCTGGCGTCGCCAGCGGGAGCGCTGCTGCACGCGGCAAGGCTCAGGGCCATGACCAGCGCCAGCATCAACGCAAGCAGCTTTTTCATTTCATTTTCCTCCTAAAAGAATACTTCTGTGAGACTTTGCCCGGCTCATCCCGGGCGGACGGGCAAGGGACCCGTTCCATTCATTCCTCTTCCGGCGGACAAGTGTCCGTCTGGAAATTACCGTTTTATTATAGCAAAGCATTGAAGAGAATGCAACAAAAACAATCCCAACTTTCATTTTTATTTTCGAAAAACTTTTGTACGCCATGCACACACAGCAAAAACCCCTGAACCGTATACGGTTCAGGGGTTTTCCCGTTTTTTCATCCCGCCCGGCGGCATTTTTCATGATTCGCCGTGCCGGAAGCAATTCATTTTTCAGAGTGAAACCGCCCTCAGATCACCCGCAGACGGATAACGCCGGGGATGGCCCGGATGTCGGTCAGCGCCGATTCCTCGGCGGGGGCGTTGATGTCCACCATGGTGTAGGCGTAGTCGCCCTTGGACTTGTTGGTCATGTTCTCCACGTTGATGCCCTCCTCGGACAGCTGGCGGGTGATGTTGGCCAGCATGGCGGGGATGTTCTTGTGGATGATGCACAGCCGCTGCACGCCGGAGCGCTCCATCTCCACGTTGGGGAAGTTGACGGAGTTCTTGATGTTGCCGTTTTCGAGGTAGTCCTTCAGCTCCCGGGCGGCCATGACGGCGCAGTTCTCCTCGCTCTCGGGGGAGGAAGCGCCCAGATGGGGGATGGCCACCACGTGTCTGGCCAGCGTAATGGTGTTGTTGGGGAAGTCGGTGACGTAGCTGGCGACTTTACCAGACTCCAGCGCGGCGATCATGGCCTCGTCGTCCACCAACTCGCCCCGGGCCAGATTGATGACCCGGACGCCGTCCTTCATGGCGGCCAGCGCGGCGGCGTTGATAGTGTGGCGGGTGGAATCCATGTAGGGGACGTGGATGGTCACGTAGTCGGCGGCGCGGTAGATCTCATTGACGTCTTTCACCACGTGGACATGGCGGTCCAGCCGCAGGGCGGAGTCCACGGACAGGTAGGGATCGTAGCCGTAGACCTCCATGCCGAGGGACAGAGCCACGTTGGCTACCAGCGCGCCGATGGCACCCAGACCGATGACGCCCAGCGTCTTGCGGTAGAGCTCCGGGCCCACGAAGGCGGACTTGCCCTTTTCCACCGCGGCGGCCACGTCAACGCCCTCTGTTGCGGCCTGCTCCCGCACCCATGCCGCGCCGCCCAGCACGTCTCGGGAGGCCACCAGCAGGGCGCAGATGACCAGCTCCTTCACGGCGTTGGCGTTGGCGCCGGGGGTGTTGAACACCACGATGCCCGCCTCGGAGCAGCGGTCGGTGGGGATGTTGTTTGTGCCCGCCCCCGCCCGGGCGATAGCAAGGAGCTTTTCGGGGAAGGAGTAGTCATGGAGCTTGGCGGAGCGGACGAGGATCCCGTCCTCGTTCTGAATGTCGTCGCCTGTGGTATAGTTCTCGCCCAACGCGTCAAGGCCGACGGCGGCGATCTTGTTCATGGTTTTGATCTGATACATATATAACACCTCTGCGCGCCCTGCGCGGGCGCGGTCTCATTTTTGATTTGCAGGGCGGAGCCCTGCCACCTTTTTTCGTATTCGCCGAAAAAGTGGCGAAAAACTTTGAGCGTCCTCCGCGGACGCGGAGCGGCAGGTTTCGCCTGCGGGCGAGTTCCTTTTCGCTCGTGCGAAAAGGAACCAAAAGCACGCTTAGGGAGAAACCGCGGTCGGCTCCGAACGCCAAGGACGCGTTCTGCGCTCCAAGCGTTTTCCCCCTAAGAACCCCAAGGCGCGGACATTTCTGCGGAAATGCCAAAACCGCTGACGCGGCGCGCCTTCAAAGGGGGACCAGTCCCCCTTTGAGGAACCCCCAGCCCTGCGGGGCGGACAAAGGAGTGCCCGTTTCTATCGACCGGCGCAGGGTAACCGGGATACGCGAAGCCGCTGATTATCGCTGCCGCTCCAATGGAGCTTGTTATTGCTGGTACGGCCACCGATAAGCGCCTGCGCTGTATGTCTGCTTGTGGGTGCGGCAACGCTATCGAGCGCCAAAGCAACAAGTCAGCACCAGCGCAGCGGCAGCGGAAATAGAAGAACTGCGTCTTAACAAGTAGTCAGCAGAACCTCTGCGGCATAGCACAAGCAAGGCTATGCCAAACCCCTTTTAAGGGGTACACAGGGGATTATCCCCTGTGCGTGCTTTTGGTGACTTTTCGCACGAACGAAAAGTCACCCCAGCGGAGCGTCCGCAGGACGCACCAAAATTATCGCCGATTTTTCGGCGAAATCGAAAAAGGCGGCCCGCAGGTGAAACCTGCCCCTTGCCGGAGCTTCCGGCAAACACAATTTAATTGTTTTTGTCGAACGCCCGGATAAAGTCCGCCAGCTTCTCCACGCCCTCCACGGGCATGGCGTTGTAGATGGAAGCGCGCATACCGCCCACGCTCCGGTGGCCCTTCAGGTTGACAAAGCCCGCCTCGGTGGCCTCGGCCACGAACTTGGCGTTGAGCTCCTCGCTGACGGAACGGAAGGTGACGTTCATGTCGGAGCGGCTGCCCTTTTCCGCGGCGCAGGTGAACAGCCGGGAGTCATCCAGCACGTCGTACAGCAGCTGGGCCTTGTTGTGCTTGATCTTCTCCATGCCTTCCACGCCGCCCTGAGCGTCCAGCCACTCCAGCACCAGCCCCAGCATGTAGATGCACCAGCAGGGGGGCGTGTTGTACATGGAGTCCTTGTCGATCATGGTCTTGTAGTTCATCATCAGCGGGGTGTAGGGCAGCTCATGGCCGGCCAGATCTTCCCGGACGATGGCGATGGTCAGGCCCGCGGGGGCCAGATTCTTCTGGGCGCCGCCGAAGATGATGCCGTATTTGGACACGTCCACCACCCGGCTGAGGAAGTCGGAGGACATATCGCACACGATGGGCACGTCGCCGGTGTCGGGGACGTACTGCCACTCGGTGCCGTAGATGGTGTTGTTGGCGCAGTAGTAGAAATAGCTGGCCTCGGGGTCCAGCTTCAGCTGATCCTGCGCGGGGATGTAGGTGTGGTTCTTATCCTCGCTGGAGACGGCCAGATTGATGGTACCATACTTCTTCGCCTCTTTGTAGGCGATGTTGGCGAAGTTGCCGGTGACGGCGTAGTCCGCCTTGCCGGTCTTGCCGATGAGGTTCAGGGGCACCATGGAGAACTGGGTGGAAGCGCCGCCCTGAAGGAACAGCACCTTATAATTGTCCGGCACGTGGAACAGCCGGATGAAGTTGGCCTTGGTGTCCTGAAAGATCTTGTCAAAGACCTTAGATCGATGACTCATCTCCATAACGGACATTCCGGACCCCTGATAATTGGTGATCTCAGACCCGGCACGGGTAAGCACTTCCAGCGGCAGCATGGAAGGGCCTGCGGAAAAGTTGTAAACGCGATTGTTTCCCATGAGTCATACTCCTCTCTAACATCTTTGTTTGTTATTGTTTTAACACACTAATGTGTTATGCCTATTATAAGTTTTTGCCTTGTCTCCTGTCAACGCAGAATACCGCCCAAATACGGCCCCGCCGCTCTGGTGTTTTTTGTGAGTTCCGTGCTATGGGGACGCAAGTCCGCCGTCGCAGGACAAATCAGCGGGAATTTCGTACACCGTCCACGCACACACTTCTTTTGAAACCGGCACAAGTTTCCGCTCATTCCGTGCTTGTCTCCGCTCCCCCGCTGTGATAGAATAGCGGCAGAACCGGCGCGGGACGCGCCGGGCAGGCGTCCGGGCTGAATCGGAACCGGCCGGGACGCCGGGAATGGGAGGAGAAGCTATGTACTTAACGGAAGTGCGCAATATTCTCTCCGCCGACGTGCTCAGCGGCGCCGACGCGCTGGATCAGGAGGTCCGCTCCGCCTGCGGCAGCGACTTCATGAGCGACGTGCTGGCCTACGTGAAGGATCAGGCCCTGCTGCTCACCGGCCTTGTGAACCCTCAGGTCATCCGGACGGCGGAAATGATGGATATGAAATGCGTGGTCTTTGTCCGGGGCAAGCTGCCGGACGCACAGATGCTGGCTCTGGCCCGGGAACGGGGCATTGTCGTCATGTCCACCCTGTACCGCATGTATATCGCCTGCGGCCTGCTGTACTCCAGCGGGCTGGCCGGAGAATGAGCATGAGTGCCAGTACGCTCCGGCTGACCTACGAGGTGGAGAAGGACGATCTCGCCCGGGCGGGGGAGGCGTCCTCTCAGGTCAAGCAGACCCTGCGGAAGCTGGGCTTCGACCCGGAGACCATCCGCCGGGTGGCCGTCTGCATGTACGAGGGCGAGATCAACATGGTCATCCACGCCGACGGCGGACAGGCCACGGTGGACATCGGGCTGGATGCCATCACCATCACGCTGGCCGACCACGGACCCGGCATCCCCGACGTGGACCTCGCCATGCAGGCCGGGTACACCACCGCCGGCGAGGCGGTGCGGGATCTGGGCTTCGGCGCGGGCATGGGCCTGCCCAACATGAAAAAATACAGCGACAGCATGACTATCGACACCACCGTCGGCGTGGGCACCACCGTCACCATGGTCATCCTCATCCCCCAGTGAGCGCTGCGCTGCCCCTTACCCTCGGTTGACAAGGGCTGATACGCTTTCCGGCGGCCCTGATGAGCGCTGGCGGCGTCATCGTCCTTGGTGGGCGTCAGCCCACCGGTGTCCTCTTCCTTGCCAGACCCCCATTATCCCTCGCCGGAAAGTCCCTTGGAGTTTTTCGGGCGCGGAAACGGCAGTCAGCGAGGATGACGAGGCAGCCGGGCCGTCGCCCGGCAACGAGAAAAACGAAGCTGGCTGTTATTTCAGCCCCGAAAAACCGTGTCTGCCCTTATCAACCGAGGGTACTATATATAATATAATGAGGAGGTGTCTGCTGTGCGCCATTCCGTGGTCCTGGACCTGAAAAAGTGCCGCGGCTGTACCACCTGCATCAAAAACTGCCCCACCGAGGCCATCCGCGTGCGGAACGGAAAGGCCACCATTCTCCCCAACCGCTGCATCGACTGCGGCACCTGCATCCGCGTGTGCCCCCACAGCGCGGTGAAGTCCGTGTGTGACAGCCTTGAGCAGCTGAAAAAATTCAAATACACCGTGGCCGTCCCCGATCCGGCTCTCTACGGCCAGTTTCAGAATCTGTACGATGTGAACATCGTCCTCAACGGTCTGCTGGCGCTGGGCTTTGATCAGGTGTTCGAGGCCGCCGCCGCCAGCGAGATGCTGGCGGGCATTGCCCGCAGCCGCATCCAGCGGGGCGGACAGCGCCCCGTGCCCGAGATCTCTCCCGCCTGCCCGGCGGTGGTGCGGCTCATCTCCCTGCGCTTCCCCAAGCTCATCAGCCACATCGCCCCGGCCATTTCCCCCACGGAGCTGGCCGCCATTCTGGCCCGGGAGGACGCGGTGAAGGCCACCGGCCTTCCGCCGGAGGACATCGGCATTTTCTCCATCGTGCCCTGCTCGTCGCTGGTGACGTCGGTCCACTCGCCGGTAGGCCTGCCCCGGCCTGTGCTGGACGGGGCCCTCGCCATTCGGGACGTGTACCTCGCCCTGCTGGACCCCATGAAGAAGCTGGCCCGTGAGCCGCTCCAGCCCCTCTCCACCGCCGGCATCATGGGGATCGGCTGGGCCTATGTCGGAGGCGAGTCCGCCTCCCACCTGTGGGAGCGGTACGTGGCGGTGGACGGCATCAACAACGTCATCCAAGTATTGGAGGATATTGAGGACGGCCGCCTGCCCGACGTGGATTTTGTGGAGCTGCGGGCCTGCACGCAGGGGTGCGTGGGCGGATGCCTCAACGTGGAGAACCCCTTTGGCACCAAAATGCGCCTGAAAAAGCTCATGCGGGAGCTGCCCATGTCCCACACCCGCACCATTCCCGACGGGCAGGCAGACGAAATTCTGGACAGCACCCGTGCGCCGGAATTTCTTCCCTCTCTCCAGCTGGACTCCGACCGGATGCGAGCCATGGAAAAGATGATCCGCATTCAGGAGCTGGAACAGCAGCTCCCCGGCCTGCGGTGCGGCTCCTGCGGCGCGCCGTCCTGCCACGCCTTCGCCGAAGACGTGATCATGGGCCGGGCCAGTCTGGACGACTGCATTTTCAAGGTCCGGGAGCGGATGCAGCACATGGCCGGCACCGGAAACGCCGACGAGTATCTGCCCGCCCCCTTCCGTCACCGCCCGTCGGACCCCTCCGGCGGGACCGAAAGCCGCTGACCGCGGCGGAAAGGACGTGTTCCCATGACTGTCAAACAGCTTACCGAAGCACTGGGCCTCACCGTATTCTACATCGCGGAGCCGGACCGCGCCGTCACCGGCGGCTACTGCGGCGACCTGCTCAGTTGGGTCATGGGCCGGGCCCCCGCGGACGGCGCGTGGCTCACCATTATGAGCAACGTGAACGTGGCGGCGGTGGCGGCACTGGCCGATCTCTCCTGCGTCATTCTGGCCGAGGGCGTCACGCCGGACGAGGCGCTGCTCAAAAAGGCGCAGGCGCAGGGCATCAACCTGCTGGGGACGGCGGACGCCGTCTATGCCTGCGCAAAAAAACTGGCCGCTCTCGGCATTTAAGGACTCACGATGAACGAATACTACTTCGATTTCCACCTTCACAGCTGCCTTTCCCCCTGCGGGGGCGAAGAGATGACCCCCGCCGATCTGGCCGCCATGTGCGCGCTGGCGGGGTACGACGCCGTGGCCCTCACCGACCACAACACCACCGGCAACTGCGCCGCCTTCTGCGCCGCCGCCCGGCGGCACGGCCTGCTGGCCCTGCCGGGCATGGAACTGACCACGGCGGAGGAGGTCCACGTGGTCTGCCTGTTTCCTGGGCTGGATGAAGCAAACGCCTTCGGCACGCTGGTCCGGCGTCGGCTGCCCGTCATCGGCAACGACCCCGACGTATTCGGCCACCAGCTTCTGATGGACGACAAGGACGCCATTTTAGGGGAGGAGACGGTGCTGCTGGCCGGAGCCACCGACATCGGCGTGTACGAGGCGGCGGGCCTTGTGGCCCAATACGGCGGCGTGGCCTATCCCGCCCACATCGACCGGCCGTCCTTCTCCCTGCTGTCCAACCTGGGCCTCTGGGACCCGGACATGGGCTTCCCGCTGGCGGAGGTCTCCCGGAACTGTCCGCCGGAGCTGTTCGGCCGGCCCGATCTGGCGGGTGTGCGGCATATTATGGGCTGCGACGCCCATTATCTCGACCAGATCCCCGACCCCTGTCAGAAGCTGGCTTTACCTGAATTATCTGTAAGAAACCTCCTCAGTTCGTTAAGAAATTAACGAACTGAGGAGGTTTTTTACCTGTTTCTCCCAAAAACCGCACAAATCGCGATTCATTTTTCTCTTGATTAGCATTGACTAACTGTGAATTTCAGTGCTAACATTGCCGTGATAAGTCACTTTTTAACAAGGAGGATATGTTTCATGCCTAACTGCAAGACCGCGGTCCCCTATCGCGGTACGCCGGAGCAGGAGGAGCGCCTGCGCAAGGTCATCGACAGCCACAAGGGGCAGCCCGGAGCCACAATGCCGGTGCTTCAGGCCGCGCAGGAGATCTTTGGCTATCTGCCGGAAGAGGTGCAGATCATGATCGCCGAGGGGCTGGACATCTCCCTCAGCGAGGTCTACGGTGTCTCCACCTTCTACTCTCTGTTTACCCTCAACCCCAAGGGCAAGTACCAGATCTCCGTCTGTCTGGGCACCGCCTGCTACGTCAAGGGCGCGGCCGAGGTGCTGGCCGCCGTGGAGAAAAAGCTGGGCATCACCCCCGGCGGCATCACCCCCGACGGCATGTTCTCGCTGGATGCCTGCCGCTGCATCGGCGCCTGCGGCCTCGCCCCGGTGATGATGATCAACGAAGAGGTCTACGGCCGGCTCACCGCCGCTCAGGTAGGCCCCATTCTGGACCAGTATCTGAAAAAGGGATGAAGGAGCTCTCCTTATACATACTGGACATCGCGAAAAATTCCGTCTCCGCCGGGGCATCCCGGCTGGACATCACGCTGGACGAGCCGGGGGACGGCTGGCTCACCATCACGATCACCGACAACGGCTGCGGGATGACGCCGGAATTTCTGGCGCAGGTCACCGACCCGTTCACCACCACCCGTACCACCCGAAAGGTGGGCATGGGTCTCGCCCTCTACCGGCTGGCGGCGGAGCAGACCGGCGGCACGCTGGACATCAGCAGCGCCCCCGGCGTGGGCACCACCGTCACCGCCCGGTTTGACCGGCGGCACCTTGACTGCCCGCCGCCGGGCGATCTGGCCGGGAGCATGGCCCTGCTCCTTCAGGGCAGCCCCGGCATTGACCTGCACTACCGGCACACCACCCCCCGGGGCACAGCGGAGCTGTCCGCCGGGGAACTGCGGGAGATCCTCGGCCCGGACATCTCGCTGGGCGAACCGGAGGTATTCTCCTGGATCACCGATTATTTGACCGAACAGGAAGCGCGGGCGGCCGTGGATCCGGCCTGACCGGCCGCCGCCTGACTGGATTGGAAGGAGCTTAGCAAGCGAATGAAAAGCCTGGAAGAACTGCGCGCGATCCGCGAAAAAATGAAACAACAGATGGAGCTGCGGGACAGCGGGGAGGATACCATCCGCGTCGTGGTGGGCATGGCCACCTGCGGCATTGCCGCCGGCGCACGCCCCGTGCTCACCGCCTTTCTGGACGAGGTGGGGAAGCGGCGGCTTCGGAACGTCATCGTCTCCCAGACGGGCTGCATCGGCGTCTGCCGCCTGGAGCCCATCGTGGAGGTCTTTGTCCCCGGACAGGAAAAGGTGACCTACGTCCGGGTGAAGCCCGAGATGGTCCCCGTCATTGTGGAGCAGCATCTGGTGAACCACCACGTGGTCACCGACTACACCATCGGCGCCGCCGAATAAGGGGAGGGAGAAGGAGATCATGAATCACATCCGATGCAACATTATGGTGTGCACCGGCACCGGCTGCACCTCCTCCGAGAGTCCGAAGATCGCCGAAGCCCTTGAAAAGGCGCTGAAAAAGGCGAAAATGGACAAGGAGGTCCGGGTGGTCCGGACCGGCTGCTTCGGCCTGTGCGAGCAGGGCCCCATCGTCATGGTGTTCCCCGAAGGGGCGTGCTACACCAAGGTCACGGTGGAAGACGTCAAGGAGATCGTCAGCGAGCACGTCGTCAAGGGCCGCATCGTCACCCGCCTGCTCCATCAGGAGGGGGACGACGGCACTACCGTCACCTCTCTGGCTGAAACTCAGTTCTACAAGCATCAGACGCGCATTGCCCTGCGCAACTGCGGCGTCATCAACCCGGAGTCCATCGACGAATATCTGGGCGTGGACGGCTACACCGCGCTGGAGCGCATCCTCACCGAGCAGACCCCGCCTCAGGAGATCATCGACTGCATCAAGAAATCCGGTCTCCGGGGCCGGGGCGGCGCCGGCTTCCCCACCGGAAACAAGTGGCAGTTCACCCACGACGCCGTCAGCGAGGACGGCGTGAAATACGTCTGCTGCAACGCCGACGAGGGCGATCCCGGCGCGTTCATGGACCGCTCCGTTCTGGAGGGCGACCCTTTCTCTGTCATCGAGGCCATGACCATCGCGGGCTACGCCATCGGAGCCAGTCAGGGCTACATCTACATCCGGGCGGAGTACCCCATCGCCGTCAAGCGGCTCCAGCTGGCCATTTCTCAGGCCCGGAACTACGGCCTGCTGGGCAAGAACATTCTGGACAGCGGTTTCTCCTTTGACCTGGAGCTGCGGCTGGGCGCGGGCGCCTTCGTCTGCGGCGAGGAGACCGCCCTGCTC
>CAKUKL010000036.1 GCA_934662925.1 uncultured Oscillospiraceae bacterium
GGATAAGATGTGGGAGTTCCTGGACCGCCTGTTCAACGTGGCCCTGCCCCGTGTCCGCGACTTCCGCGGCATTAACCCCAACGCTTTCGACGGCCGCGGCAACTACGCCCTCGGCCTGAAGGAGCAGCTGATCTTCCCCGAGATCGAGTACGATAAGATCGACAAGATCCGTGGTATGGACATTGTCATCTGCACCACCGCCAAGACTGATGAAGAGGCCAAGGAACTGCTTACCCTCCTGGGCGCCCCCTTCACCACCAACGGCTAAGAGGAGGAAGAACAGTATGGCTAAGAAATCTATGATCCTGAAGGCTCAGCGCGAGCCCAAGTTCTCCAGCCGCCGCAACAACCGCTGCAAGATCTGCGGCCGTCCCCACGCCTACCTCCGCGACTACGGCATCTGCCGTATCTGCTTCCGTGAGCTGGCGTACAAGGGCCAGATCCCCGGCGTCAAGAAGGCTTCCTGGTAAATCTTGTTCCGCCGTGCTTCGGGGGATCGGCGCTTGCAGTACCTAAGTACGGCGGCGCCGCTCACCCGTCGCCTGACGAAACGATTCTTACCAAGCCTGCGGTGCGGAACGCGTAATGCTTCCGCAGCGGATAACCAGCAATCATAACCCAGCATCGATCAGCTTCTGCCGGAATTTTTCCGGCAGAAGCTGATTTGCGAAATTAGTTATCCACGCTTTCGTGTGTGCAAGGCACAAAAACCTTGCATTTTACAAAAAAGTGCGGTATAATTAGTTGCTTTTGCGTGTGGACCATATGCGCTAAGACCTCCCAACGCATCCGGGAGTATCGTAAACCCGTAAACTATGAGGCGATCCCTCATGGGTACGGGGTTTTGGCATGATAGGGACCCGCGCGGAGCGGCAAAACAAGATCAGATCCGCCTTCCGGCGGTTTTGATATAAGATGTGCTCTGTCCGGCAAACGCCGCGGACGAGCCGGCGCGGGGAAGAGATCCGGGAAATGCGCAGCCCGGGCCGCTTCTGCCGGGACCGGACGCGGCGGGAAAAGACAGGGCGCGTCAATGCCCCGCGGAATGCGGCAAGACGGACAAAAGGTCGGGGAAGGATGCCTGCTCCTCGATACCTTTCCGCCTGTACCGGAGAAGCGTCCGAGCCGTCATGCGCAGCGCGGATGGACTGGAGCGAGGGCGAGAAACCGAAGCTGTCATAAGCGGCTGTTTCGAGCCTGAGTCGGAGGGAAGCCGCGCGTCGCGTATAGGCGAGGCGTGACAGGCCCCCTTTTCAGCCTGAACTGCTGTGTATTTCGGTCAAGCGCAGATCCTGGTAAACTTTAATAGGAGGTAACACTCATGCAAATCACTGATCCCATTGCGGATATGCTCACCCGTATCCGCAACGCGAACAACGCCAAGCATGACACCGTGGATGTTCCGGCTTCCAACATGAAGAAGGCCATTGCCCAGATCCTGCTGGACGAAGGCTATATCAAGAACTTCCAGATCATCAACGACGGTACTCAGGGCGTGATCCGCGTGACTCTCAAGTATCTGCAGCCCGGCAAGGAGAAGGTCCTGACCGGTCTGCGCCGTGTCTCCAAGCCCGGCCTGCGCGTTTATGCCGGCGCTGACGAGCTGCCTCAGGTTCTGCGCGGCCTGGGCATTGCGATCGTGTCCACTTCCAAGGGCGTCATGACCGACAAGAAGGCCCGAGAGGCTCATGTCGGCGGCGAAGTCCTTGCGTTCGTCTGGTAAGGAGGGTTATAGGAATGTCTAGAATTGGTAGAGCTCCTATCGCCGTTCCCGCCGGCGTGGAAGTCAAGCTCGAGGACAACAATGTTGTCACCGTGAAGGGCCCCAAGGGCACCCTCACCCAGCAGTTCCACCCCAACATGACCATCGCCATGGAGGGCACTGAGCTGCACGTCACCCGTCCCAACGACCTGAAGGAGAACCGCTCTCTTCACGGTCTGACCCGCACCCTGCTGCACAACATGGTCGTGGGCGTCACCGAGGGCTACAAGAAGACTCTGGACGTCAACGGCGTCGGCTACCGTGTGGCCATGGAGGGCGGCAAGCTGGTCATGAACCTGGGCTTCTCTCACCAGGTCATCATGGAGGCTCCCGAGGGCATCACCATCGAGACCCCCACTGCCAACCAGATCGTGATCTCCGGCTACGACAAGCAGCTGGTCGGTCAGTTCGCGGCCAAGGTCCGCGAGAAGCGTCCTCCCGAGCCTTATAAGGGCAAGGGCATCAAGTACTCTGACGAGGTCATCCGCCGCAAGGTCGGTAAGACCGGTGTCAAGAAATAATTAAGGAGGTGTGCCGATTATGATTAACAGACCCAATACGAAGGCTCAGCGCCTGCATCGTCATAAACGCGTTCGCGGCAAGGTGTCCGGCACCCCCGAGCGTCCCCGTCTGAACGTGTTCCGCAGCGAGACCAACATCTATGCCCAGATCATCGACGATACTCAGGGCATCACGCTGGCCTCCGCCAACTCCCTGGAGAAGGGCTTCGAGTGCGACGGCACCAAGACCGACGCCGCCAAGAAGGTCGGCCAGCTGGTCGCCGAGCGCGCCAAGGCCAAGGGCATCGACACCGTGGTGTTCGACCGCGGCGGCTATGTCTATCACGGCCGTGTTCAGGCTCTGGCCGAGGGCGCCCGCGAGGGCGGCCTGCAGTTCTAAGGGAGGAGGAAAAGATAAATGGCTCGTTTTGAAAGAGAACCCAAAGAGTTCGTGGAGAAGGTCGTGTACCTGAACCGCGTTTCCAAGACTGTCAAGGGCGGCCGTGTTTCCAAGTTCTCCGCCCTGGTCGTCGTCGGCGACGAGAAGGGCAAGGTCGGCTACGGTCTGGGCAAGGCCGCTGAAGTGGCCGAGGCCATCCGCAAGGGCATCGAGGATGCCAAGAAGAACATGGTCACCGTGACCCTGTCCGGCACCACCATTCCCCACGAAGTCATCGGCGAGTTCGGCGCCGGCCGCGTGCTGCTCAAGCCCGCCAGCAAAGGTACCGGCATCATCGCCGGCGGTCCCGTGCGTGCGGTGATGGAAGCCGCCGGCGTGTCCGACATCCGCGCCAAGTGCCTGCGCACCAACAACCCCCAGAACGTGGTGGCCGCTACCATGGAGGGCCTCAAGGCGCTCCGCAGCCCCGCTGAGGTTGCCCGGATCCGCGGCAAGAGCGTGGAAGAAATCTTAGGTTAAGGAGGCTCACGACCATGGCTAACACTATTGAGATCAAGCTCGTCAAGAGCCTGAACGGCCGTCTGGCCAAGCATAAGGCGACTGCCGAGGCCCTGGGCCTGCGTACCATCGGCGACGTGACCGTCCAGCCCGACAACGCGGCCACCCGCGGCAAGATCGCCCACATCGGTTACCTGCTTGAGGTAACCGAGAAAGCCTGAGGAGGTGCCCGAAGATGAATCTGCATGAACTGTCTCCCGCTCCTGGTTCCACCCAGGTCGGTAAGCGCAAGGGCCGGGGCCCCGGCACCGGCAACGGCAAGACTGCCGGCCGCGGCCACAAGGGTCAGAAGGCCCGTTCCGGCGGCGGCGTCCGCATCGGCTTTGAGGGCGGCCAGATGCCTCTGGCCCGCCGTCTGCCCAAGCGCGGCTTCAACAACATCTTTGCCAAGCCCCTTGAGACCGTCAACGTTTCCGCACTCAACAAGTTTGAGGACGGCGCAACTGTGAGTGTTTGTGATCTGCTGGAAAAGGGTATCCTCTCCAAGTGCGAGTACGGCGTCAAGATCCTCGGCAACGGTGAAGTGACCAAGAAGCTCACCGTGAAGGCCAACGCCTTCTCCGCCTCCGCCAAAGAGAAGATCGAAAAGGCTGGCGGAAAGGCTGAGGTGATCTGAGATGATCCAGACCATCCGAAATGCGTGGAAGGTGCCCGAACTGCGCAATAAGCTGCTGTTCACTGTGTTCGCCCTGCTCATTTTCCGGTTGGGCTGTGCGATCCCGGTCCCCTTTATCAATGGCGATACGCTGTCCAGCTACATGGCCGCCCAGTCTGCCACCATTTTCGGCCTGCTGAACGTCATGAGCGGCGACGCGTTCTCTCAGGCGACGGTATTCGCGCTGTCCATTCAGCCCTATATCAACGCCTCCATCATCATCCAGCTGCTGACCATCGCCATCCCCGCTCTCGAGCGTCTGGCCAAGGACGGCGGTGAAGAGGGTAAGCGCAAGATCGAGGCCATTACCCGCTACACCACCATCGGCATCGCTCTGCTGCAGGGCTTCGGCTACTACACCTGGATCAACTACTACAACAACAACGGCATCGATATGCTCAACGTGCCCGACGGCTACGGCGTCTGGGCCGCTATCGTGATCGTCGCCGCCTTCGTGGCCGGCTCCACCTTCGTCATGTGGCTGGGTGAGCAGGTCACCGAGTTCGGCATCGGCAACGGCATCTCCATCATCCTGTTTGCCGGTATCGTGGCCCGCGGTCCCGCCATGGTGACCAACCTCATCTCCGGCGTGCGCAGCTGGGCCAACGGCTCTGCTTCCGAGTCTGCCCTGCGCCTGCACCCCGCCTTCATCCCGCTGATCATCATCGGTATGCTGGCTCTGGTGGTGTTCATCGTGTTCATCACCAACGCGGAGCGCCGCATTCCCGTGCAGTATGCCAAGCGGGTGGTGGGCCGCAAGATGTACGGCGGTCAGTCCAGCCATATTCCCATCAAGGTGAATATGTCCGGCGTTCTGCCCATCATCTTTGCCCAGTCCATCGCTTCTATTCCCGCCACCATCGGCATGTTCGTGCCCAGCGCCACTCAGGAGGGCACCGGCTGGTACACGTTCCTGAAGGTCTTCGATAACCGCGGCCTGCTGTACAGCATCGTGTACTTCCTGCTGATCATCATGTTCAGCTACTTCTACTCCACCATCCAGTTCAACCCCGTGGAGGTCTCCAACAACCTGAAGAAGAACGGCGGCTTCATTCCCGGCTTCCGTCCCGGCAAGCCCACCACCGACTTCCTCAACAAGGTCATCTCCCGCATCACCCTGTTCGGTGCCATCTATCTGGCCATCGTGGCCCTGCTGCCCACCATCGTGGGCAACATCATGGTGGCCGCCGGCTCCAGCATGGGGCGGAACCTGATGATCGGCGGTACGTCCATCATCATTATCGTGGGCGTCGCGCTGGAGACTACCAAGGCTCTGGAGGCGCAGCTGATGATGCGCCACTACAAGGGTTTCCTTGAGTAAGAAAGGGTGAGGGTCATGAAACTGATCATGCTTGGCGCCCCCGGCGCCGGAAAAGGCACTCAGGCGGCTATCCTCAGCGAGAAGCTGGGGATCCCCACCATTTCCACTGGCAACATCCTGCGGGCCGCCGTGAAGAACGGCACCCCCGTGGGTCTCCAGGCCAAGTCCTACATGGACGCCGGCAAGCTGGTGCCCGATGAGGTCATCATCGGCATCGTGGCCGAGCGTCTGGCGGAGCCTGACTGCGAAAAGGGCTACATCCTCGACGGTGTGCCCCGTACCATCGCTCAGGCCGAGGCTCTGGAGAAGGCCGGCATCGTGTTCGACAACGTCGTGTCCATCGAGATCTCCGACGAGGAGATTGTCAAGCGCATGAGCGGCCGCCGGGCCTGCACCGCCTGCGGCGCCACCTATCACGTGGTGTCCGCCCCCTCCAAGGTGGAAGGCAAGTGCGACAAGTGCGGCGCCGATCTGGTGCTCCGTGACGACGACAAGCCCGAGACCGTCAACCATCGGTTGGAGGTCTATCACGAGGAGACCGAGCCTCTGAAAGATTTCTATGCACAGCGCGGTGTGCTGAGAATGGTGGACAATCAGCCCACCATCGAGGCCACCACGCAGGTCGTCCTGAAGGCGCTGGGGCTTTAATATGGAATTGATCACATTAAAGTCTCCGCGCGAACTGGACTGTATGCGCAAAGCCGGTCGGATCACCGCGGCGGCCCGCGCTCTCGCGGGAAAACTGGTAGTCCCCGGCGTCACAACCCTTGAAATAGATACCGCGGTACGCAAATTCATCGAAAGCCAGGGAGGGAAACCCTCCTTCCTGGGTTACGGCGGCTTCCCCGGCTCCGCCTGCGTTTCGGTGAACGACGTGGTCATCCACGGCATCCCCTCCAAAAAGGTGGTGCTCAAAGAGGGTGACATCGTCAGCGTAGACGTGGGAGCCTTCGTCGATGGTTTTCACGGCGACTGCGCCGCCACCTTTGCCTGCGGCAAGGTGAGCGAGGAGGCCCAGCGGCTGATCGAAGTGACTGAGAAGAGCTTCTGGGCGGGCATTGAGCACGCCCGCGCCGGTCAGCGCGTGTCCGACATCTCCCATGCTGTTCAGCAGTATGTGGAGAGCCACGGCTTCTCCGTGGTGCGGGACTTCGTGGGCCACGGTGTGGGTACCAAGCTGCACGAGGCGCCCGAGGTGCCGAACTACGGCCCCGCCGGTCACGGGCCCCGGCTCCAGCCGGGCATGACCATTGCGGTGGAGCCCATGGTGTGCCAGGGCGACTGGCACGTGCAGGTCCTCAAGGACAAGTGGACCACCGTTACGGCGGACGGTTCGCTGGCTGCCCACTATGAAAACACCCTTCTCATCACCGACGGCGATCCCGAGATCCTTACTGTGACCGACGAGGTCTGATATGGAGTTCGGGAGAGCGCAGATCGTTCGCTCCCTGAAAGGCCACGACCGGGGCCGCCTGTTCTGCGTCATGGACGTGGAGGACGGCGCGGTGCTGCTGGCCGACGGGAAGGAAAGACGGGTGTCCGCCCCCAAACGGAAAAACGTCAAGCACGTTGAGTACGCCGGGAGCATGGAGCATCCGACCATCGAATCAGTCCGGAGAGGCGAGCCGGTCCGCGACAGACAGCTGCGGGAGCTGCTGGCGGCCTTCCGGGACAAAATGGAGGTATGACGCTTTGGCGAAGGACGATATGATCGAGTTGGAGGGCGTCGTCACCGAGGCCCTGCCCAATACCACCTTCAACGTGGACATTGGGAACGGACACATCATCCTGGCACACATTTCCGGCAAGCTGCGGATGAACTTCATCCGCATCCTGCCCGGCGACAAAGTCACGGTCCAGATGTCGCCCTATGATCTGACCAGGGGACGTATTACCTGGCGTTCGAAGTAAGAAGCGCGGAGGATAACCACGCAGGGGAGCTTGGAACGGAGCGAGGACGAGCGCAGGGGCGCTGAGCGCCCCGCAGACCAGTCCGAGGCGAAGCGAAAGCGACCCGGCCGCGTGGCCAATCCGCAGCGTGACAAGAAATGCCGGTATTTACTCCGGCAAGTAGGTATAAACGACCGGTATCGCCGCGCCGTCCGATCTTATGGGGCCTTGCCCCCTAAGGGACGGTCAGCCGTCCAGAACGGTCGACGGCGGCCGGGGCCATCAAGGCATTAACAGGAGGTTAACAGTATGAAAGTCAGACCGTCTGTCAAGCCCATGTGCGAGAAGTGCAAGATCATCAAGCGCAAGGGCAAAGTCATGGTCATCTGCGAAAACCCCAAACACAAGCAGAGACAAGGTTAAAGGAGGGGCAAAAGAAGTATGGCACGTATTGCCGGTATTGATCTGCCGAAGGATAAGCGGGTAGAGATCGGTCTCACCTATATCTACGGCATTGGCCGCACCAGCGCCAATAAAATTCTCGAAGAAGCGGGCATCAATCCTGACACCCGCGTGAAGGATCTCACCGACGCCGAAGAGGCCAAGCTGCGTGAGATCATCGGCCACGAGTACACCGTCGAGGGCGACCTGCGCCGCAACGTGGCGATGGACATCAAGCGCCTGACTGAGATCGGCTGCTATCGCGGCATCCGTCACCGCAAGGGCCTGCCCGTCCGTGGCCAGCGCTCCAAGACCAACGCCCGTACCCGCAAGGGTCCGAAGCGCACTGTCGCCAACAAGAAGAAGTAAGGAGGGGAATGTAAATGGCTGCTGCTAAAGGCAAGAAAGTTGTGAAGCGCCGTCGTGAGCGCAAGAATATTGAAAAGGGTCAGGTGCATATCCGCTCCTCTTTCAACAATACCATGGTTACCGTTACCGATGCACAGGGCAACGCCCTGTCCTGGGCTTCCTCCGGTGAGATGGGCTTCCGCGGTTCCCGCAAGTCCACTCCCTACGCCGCCCAGACTGCCGCCGAGACGGCCGCGAACGCCGCCATCGAGCAGTGCGGCCTGAAGAGCGTTGAAGTGTACGTCAAGGGTCCCGGTCAGGGCCGTGAGGCCGCCATCCGGGCTCTGCAGGCCGTGGGCCTGGAGGTCACTCTGATCAAGGACGTGACCCCCGTTCCCCACAATGGCTGCCGTCCGCCCAAGCGCCGCCGCGTGTAATAGCAAGAAGGAGGAAAAACCGATATGGCTAAAAATATGCAGCCCTATCTGAAGCGTTGCAGAACTCTGGGTATTTCCCCTGCTGTGATGGGCGTCAACAAGGAGTCCAACCGGAATCCCGGCCCCCAGCGCCGCAGCAAGAAGAGCGAGTACGCGCTTCAGCTGACCGAGAAGCAGAAGGTCAAGTTCATCTACGGCGTGCTGGAGAAGCAGTTCCACACCTACTATGAGAAGGCCGCCCGCATGAAGGGCAACACCGGCGACGAGCTGATGACCCTGCTGGAGCGCCGCCTGGACAACGTCGTGTTCCGTCTGGGCCTGGCCAACACCCGCCGCGAGGCCCGTCAGCTGGTCAACCACGGCCACTTCACCGTCAACGGCAAGCGGGTGAACATCCCCTCCTACCTGGTGAAGATGGACGACGTCATCGCCGTGTGCGACAAGAGCCGCTCTTCCGCCAAGTTCAAGAAGCTGGTGGAGGACGACAAGTTCGTGGCCGCCCCCAAGTGGCTGGAGAAGAGCAAGAACGCTCCCCTGGAGGGCAAGGTCATCGCCATGCCCGCCCGTGACGACATCGACTTCGAGGTGTCCGTCAACCTTATCGTCGAGTTGTATTCCAAGTAATACGGCGCCCTCACGCGTACAACGAACCATTTTGGCATTCGCAACTGTATGCCACAGTTAAAAGGAGGGTAACACGATATGGTAGAAATCCAGAAGCCGCGTATCGAATGCATTGAAAATGCCGGAGATGACTCCTACGGCAAGTATGTTGTAGAGCCGCTTGAGCGCGGCTATGGTACGACGCTGGGCAACTCCCTGCGGCGCATCCTGCTGTCCTCGCTGCCTGGTACCGCGGTTACCACCATCAAGATCGCCGGCGTCCAGCACGAGTTCACCACCATTCCCGGTGTCAAGGAAGACGTGACCGAGATCGTGCTGAATGTCAAGGGCATCATCGCGAAGCTCCACAGCGAAGGGGTCAAGACGGTCTACATCGAGGCCACCGGCGAGGGCGTTGTCACCGCCGGCGACATCAAGGCCGACAGCGATGTGGAGGTGCTCAACCCCGAGCATCACATCGCCACCCTGGGCCCCAACGCCACGCTGAACATGGAACTGACCCTGTCTCAGGGCCGGGGCTATGTGACGGCGGACCGCAACAAGCCCGCGCAGACCGTCATCGGGGTCATCCCCGTGGACTCCGTCTATACGCCGGTGCGCAAGGTCAACTACACCGTGGAAAACACCCGTGTGGGCGACGCCACCGACTATGACAAGCTGACCCTTGAGGTCTGGACCAACGGCACCATCTGCGCCAGAGACGCCGTGAGTCTTGGTGCCCGCATTCTGGTGGATCACTTCGCCCTGTTCACCGACCTGTCGGAGACCATGGGTTCCAAGTCC
Organism: uncultured Oscillospiraceae bacterium; assembly: GCA_934662925.1. Lineage (GTDB taxonomy): Bacteria > Bacillota > Clostridia > Oscillospirales > Oscillospiraceae > Enterenecus. Next base: position 9,720 of record CAKUKL010000036.1, read on the forward strand.
ACCGTGGTGGAGAAGGCCGAGGCCCAGCGCGACAAGGTGCTGGAGCTGACCATCGAGGAGCTGGACCTGTCCGTCCGGTCCTTCAACTGCCTCAAGCGCGCCAACATCAACACCGTCGAGGATCTGATCTCCAAGACGGAGGACGAGATGATGAAGGTCCGCAACCTGGGCCGCAAGTCCCTGGAAGAGGTCATCAACAAGCTGGCGATGATGGG
>CAKUKL010000037.1 GCA_934662925.1 uncultured Oscillospiraceae bacterium
CTCCATGCGCATCTGCGGCAGCGACTTTATCCCCGGCTCCAACACCAACGCGGAGTGGGCGGCCTTCGCCCCGCTGGCCGAGGCGGCGGGGGTGGATATGCTGAACGTGACGGTGGGCTGGCACGAGAGCCGGGTGCCCCAGATCACCGGCGAGGTGGCGTGGGGCGGCCTGACCTACACAGGAAAGGCCATCCGGGAGGCGGTGCACATCCCCGTGGCCATCGGCGGCCGGGTGAACCGGCCGGAGACGGCGGAAGAGGTGCTGGCGCTGGGCTACGGCGACCTTGTGACCATGGGCCGGGCTATGCTGGCCGACGCGGAGTGGGCCAACAAGGCCGCGGAGGGCCGGGAGGACGAGATCCGGCCCTGCATGGGGTGCAATCAGGGCTGCCTTGCCAACACCTTCTTCGACCGGCCCATCACCTGCCTTGTCAACCCCCTGTGCGGCACCCACGAGGAGGTGGAGTTGCCCCCGGCGGCGGAAAAGAAGAACATCCTCGTGCTGGGCGGCGGCCCGGCGGGCTGCGAAACGGCCTTCCGCCTTGCCCAGCGGGGGCATCGTGTGACGCTGTGGGAGAAGTCCGGCGAGCTGGGCGGCCAGCTGAAGCTGGCCCGGATGCTGCCCTCCCGGGGGGATTTCGGCGGGCTCATCGCCTATTACGAGACCAATCTGCCCCGGCTGGGGGTGAAGATCGAGCTGAACCACGAGGGAACGGCGGAGGAGATCGCCGCCGCGGGCTTTGACGACGTGGTGGTGGCCGTGGGCGGCACGCCCAACAAGACGGAGCTGCCGGTGAAGGAAAACCACGTGCCGGTGGTCACGTCCACTCAGGTCATCCGGAAGGAGGCCTTCCCCGGGGCCAGAGTGGTGGTGGTGGGCGGCAGCTACATCGGCGTGGAGACCGCGCGGCTGCTGGCCCGGCAGGGTTCCCTGTCCCCGGAGCAGCTGTTCCACCTGTCCGTCAACCACGCGGAGACGCCGGAGCGGCTGGAGACGCTGCTGAACAGCTCCGCCCGGCAGGTGTGGCTGGTGGAGAAGGGGCCGAAGATCGGCTTCGGCTACGAGAGCGGCACCGCGTGGCCCGCGCTGGGCGAGCTGGGCCGTCTGGGCGTGAAGATGATGAAGAACACCTGCGTCACCGCCGTGGAGGTGGATGGCGTCCGCTGCCGGGTGACGGACAAGGAGGGGAACGTCAGCGAGGTGTTCCTCCCCTGCGACACGGTGGTGACCGCCACCGGCGTCGATCCGGACGGCCTGATGGCCGGAAAGCTGGTCAGGATGCTGCTGAAGGGCGTCAGCTCCGTGGGCAACGCCGCCGGGCTGAACCGGGCCATCGGCGCCATCTGGTCCGGCGCGCAGGTCGGGTGCAGTCTGTAAACAAAAAAGAAAACTCCCGGCAGCCGTCGTCGCAGTCCCTGACACCAAGTTCCGTTTCCCGCAAGCGGAAAACTTCACGGATGTCAGGACTGCTCCTCTCCCCACAAGGCTGTCGCCTTGCGGGGGCCCCATTTTGCCATGAGGTTACCAACACAAGCAAAAACTCCCGGCAGTCGTTGACTGCCGGGAGTTTGTTGTTGAAAAGAACGTCTTTTTCAGAAATGCGGGCACTTCTGAAAGCTCATCACTTCCGCCCGTGGAGAATGGGGGAGAGGGGCTTGTAGATGAGGAAGCACACCAGCGCGGTGAGCAGGCCCTTTACCAGATTGAAGGGCATATTGAAGACCAGCAGGCACTCCAGCAGGCCGTTGGTGGAGGGGCGGATGGCCTGATACATGCCGATGATGGCGGGCAGGGGCAGGGAGTAGAACACCACGTAGGCGGGGTAGGAGATGAAGTAGTTGATGGGCACGGAGACGACGGCCATGACGACCGCGCCGATGAGGGAGCCGAGAACGGCGCCCTTGCGGTTCTTGTGGAACTTGTAGATCAGGCCGGCGGGCAGGCAGAAGGACGCGCCCAGCAGGAAGTTGCACAGCTCGCCCGCACCGTTGGTGCTGGTGATGAACAGGTGCAGCAGGTTCTTCACCAGACAGACCACCACGCCGTACACGGGGCCGAGGGCGAAGGAGGCCAGCAGAGCGGGCAGCTCGGAAAAGTCCATTTTTACGAAGGCGGGGATGAAGGGCACGGAGAAGTCCAGGAACATCAGGACGAAGGCCACGGCGGCCAGCATGGCGCACATGGCGATGGCCCGGGCGTTGAGACGGCGGGCGGGACGGGCGGAGCTGGTGACAGAAGCGGTTTTGGGTTCAGACATAATAAAAACCTCCTATGAAATATGAAACACCTGAAAGCCTGTCTTTCAGGTGCAACACATAACATGGGAGGAGCTGCACATCTTCTTCCATCCGGACTATAACCGTTGGTCCCGGAGTTTCACCGGGTCAGCCACAAAAAAGTGGGTCGCGGACTATACCGCCAGTGGGGAATCACACCCCGCCCTGAAGACATGATTCATTTGTTTCTGAGCATATTATAGCAGGCCCGTAGGAAATTGCAACCCCTGATTTCAAAAAAATAAAAAACAAATGTTCCATATTTCGGTTGACGGGGCGGGCAAAGGCCGGTACAATGGTGGTACGAAGGACGAAAGGGGGGACCGGCGATGGATCTGGAGCGGGAGCACACCTGCTGCTTTACAGGGCACCGGCCCGACAAGCTGCCATGGGGGACGGACGAGCGGGACCCCCGGTGCGCGGCGCTGAAGCGGAGCATCGCCCGGGAGCTGGAGGGTCTGTACCTCCGGGGCTACCGGCATTTCATCTCCGGCATGGCCCGGGGGAGCGACCTCTACTTTGCCGAGGCGGTGCTGGAGCTGAAGGAAAAATACCCGGCGGTGACGCTGGAGGGGGCGGTGCCCTGCCAGAGTCAGGCCGACCGCTGGCCGGAGGGGGAGCGGGCCCGGTGGCGGAGCATCCTCGACCGGTGCGACCTCGAGACCATGGTGCAGCAGAATTACGACCGCTGGTGCATGCATCGGCGGGACCGGTACATGGTGGACCGGTCGGCGGCCATTCTGGCGGCTTTTGACGGGACGCCGGGGGGGACCATGTATACGTTGAATTACGCAATGGATAAAAAGTTGGAAATATTACTGCTCGACCTCAACAAACCGGAGGGGGCGGCCACACGGCTGACGCTGTGAGCGGTCTACCGGCGGTAGATTGACAGGACCGGCGGTGGAATGTTACCCTCAGAACGAAGGGAGGCGGCGGTATGGATGTGGAAAAGACCGGGCGCTTCATCGCCGCGCGGCGGCGGGAGTTGGGGCTGAGCCAGCAGGAGCTGGCGGAGCGGCTCCATGTGACGAACAAGGCGGTCAGCAAGTGGGAGACGGGGCGCAGTCTGCCCGACGGGGCCACGCTGGCGCCGCTGGCCGAAGCGCTGGGGGTCACGGCGGACGAGCTGCTGGCCGGGGAAAAGTCCGGCGGGCAGAACAATAAGGCGGAGCCGCGGCCTGCCCGTACGGTGCCGCCGGAGGGCTGGCCCGAACCCGAAAAAAAGCTCATGACCGTCTGGCAGGCCCGTGCCAAGGGGGCGGAGCAGGAGAACCGCCGGTGGGTCGGGCGGATCATGCAGTGGGCCGGGTGGCTCATCCTGCTGGCGCAGGCGATCTTCCTGTTCCGGCGGGAGTACATATACATGCTGGGCGACAGCACGGCGCTGAACGCCGTCCCAGTGGAGCAGTGGCAGATCACCCGTCTGCCCGGGCTGGTGATCTATGCGGCGGGCGAGGCCCGGGCGGTGGTCCTGCGGGGGCTGCTGGGATACTGGGTGTCCGTCCCGGCGGCGGGGCTGCTGACGCTGGGGGCCGCGGCTCTCATCATCGCCGGAACGGTGAAGAAGCGCCGGGCGGAGCGGGAAGCGCGGGAGCGCCTGTGACGCGCGAAAAAATCGACCGTTCCGCCGGAAAAAGCAGTTGACAAGGGCCGGACGGTCTGGTATACTATCAACGCAAAACAAAGCAGGAATGGCACCGCCGTCCTCACCTCCAGCTCACGCAAAGAGGTCAACATTGAAGAATTCACGCAGTTTCGGCGTGTGTTTCATTGTGGATGTGGGTGCTGTTTCGCGCCCACATTTTTGTTTTTTCAGGAGGTGCTTTGCCATAGCTAACATGACCCATCAAATCAACGAAGAGATCCGGGACCGGGAGGTCCGGCTCATCGGCGCCGACGGCAGCCAGCTGGGCGTTATGTCCGCCGCCGAGGCCCAGCATCACGCCGACGAGGCGGGGCTGGATCTGGTGAAGATCTCTCCCACGGCAACTCCTCCCGTGTGCAAGCTTATGGACTACGGCAAGTTCAAGTTTGAGCAGGCCAAGCGGGACAAGGAAGCCAAGAAGAACCAGCACGTGGTGGAGATCAAAGAGGTGCGCATGTCCCCCGGCATTGACATCGGCGACTTCAACACCAAGCTGCGCAACGCCCAGAAGTTTCTGGGCGAGGGCAACCGGGTGAAGGTCACCGTCCGGTTCCGCGGCCGCGAGATGGCCCACACCGACATTGGCAAGAAGCTGCTGCTGGATTTCGCCGAGCAGTGCAGCGAGCTGGCCGTACTGGACAAGGAGCCCAAGCTGGAGGGCCGGCACATGAGCATGTTCCTCTCCGCCAGGAGCACCAAGACCAACAAGTAATCCCCCCGGCGGCTGTGCCGCCCTTCCATCAAAGTGTAAAGGAGATAACCACTATGCCTAAGATCAAGACCCACAGCGGCGCCAAGAAGCGCTTTTCGCTGACCAAGAGCGGCCGTGTCAAGCGCGGCCAGACCAAGCGCCGTCACCTGCTCAACGGTCACGGCAAGACCACCAAGCTCAAGAGAGGCCTCCGCAAGGGCGCCTATGCCGACGTGACCAATCAGGCCACCGTCAAGCGCATGATCCCTTATAAATAAGCAATCAAGATTTACTCACATATAGGAGGCTGAACGACAATGGCAAGAGTCAAAGGCGCAATGATGACGCGCAAGAGAAGAAATAAGGTGCTGAAGCTGGCCAAGGGCTACTGGGGCGCCAAGAGCAAGCACTTCAAGATGGCCAACGAGCAGGTCATGAAGTCCCTGACCTACGCTTACACCGGCCGCAAGCTGAAGAAGCGTGACTTCCGTCAGCTGTGGATCGCCCGCATCAACGCCGGCTGCAAGATGAACGGCATGAACTACTCCACCTTTATGCACGGCCTGAAGCTGGCCGGCGTGGAGATCAACCGCAAGATGCTGGCTGAGCTGGCCGTCAACGACAAGGCCGCTTTCACCCAGCTCACCGAGCTGGCCAAGAGCAAGATCTGAATTTTATAAAAAGTGCCCCCCAGTTATACTGGGGGGCATTTTTTATGCTTTTATCCGCTTATCTCACGGGTTCCAATTCTCCCGTGAGGGCGTTGAGGTAGTAGTCGGACACGTTGGTGGACACCAGCCACACCGGCGTTAGCCGGGTGCCAGAGCCGAAGCCCTGGCTGGCCCGGTAGCCCAGCCGCATCCCGCTGACGGCGGAGCACACGTCGCCCCGGGTGAGGATGCCGTCCAGGAAGCGGATAAGGACGGTGGGCACGTCCAGCAGCTGGGCGCTCTCGGCGACGGTGGAGCCGGTGAGGAGATTGCCGCCCACGCTCAGCAGGCGGGAATCGTCGTACCGGAAGGTGATGAGACTGGAATAGAGCGGCGTGTTCCCCAGCAGCTGGCGGAACACGAGGGTGGAGCCGCCCTCGCCGGTCTGCTCCTCCGTCAGCTCGGCGGAGATGGACAGGGAGGACAGCAGGGCCTCCGCGTGGTCGGCGGGCGTTTTGCCGTCCAGCGGGCAGCTGTTCAGGGTGAAAGAAAAATCCCCGCTGGCCAGAAACTGGCCGCTGCCCTGCGCGCTGGTGTAGACGAACACACCGCCGCCCCGGTCAGAGCGCTGGACGGAGCTGCCCAGCAGCGCTTGGGCCAGATCGGCTTCGGCCTGAGGGTCCCGGGTGACGGACAGAGGCGGAAGGTCGGTTTTTACTTTGCCCGGCAGGCTGTCGGCCAGGGTAATGCCGTTCTGCTCCAGCACCTGAGACGCCCGGGTGAGGGCGGAGCGCTGGTACTGGCGGACCTTCATCTGCTGCCACACCACGAGGAAGAGCAGGAAGCCGTTGACCATCAGCAGGATGAGGATGACGATATTTTTGATTTTGCGCCCCTCCATGGGCACGGCCTCCTTTCAGGAAAAATCAGCGGCCCACCCAGTCGGGAACGGCGGAGCCGGAGCCGGTGTCCCGGTACTGGATGACCAGCTCCCGGGGGCTGTCGGACAGGCCGGCGAGCGCGTCGGCGGCCTTGTCGGCGGGCAGCAGCAGGGAATCCTCCTCCCCGGCAGAATAGTTCCGGGGATAGAGGGTGAAATCCGTCACCGCGCCGTTCTGCACCTGCACCTGAGCGGCCCAGCCCTGATCGTACAGGTAGACGGCGCTGCCGTTGAGCAGATAGCCGAAGGTGACGGTGTAAAGGCCGGGAGCGCTCTCCTCGGCGGAGGTCAGGCACAGCCGTGCCTCGCCGCACAGGGGGGAGAGGGCGCCGTCCACCAGCGACCACGCGGCGGCCACCGCGCCGGTGAGCCCATCCCCGGCGGAGTACCGGCCGGAGCCGGAGGCGTAGTAGCGCACCCGGCCGTCATTGTAGAGCCAGATGGTCTCGTCGCCGTCCACGAAGATGGAACCGCCGCTGACGGCGGCCTGATTCTGGGCGCTGAAGCGCAGGCTGGTCAGCAGCTGAGTCCGGGCATCGTCGGTCAGGGAGACGGCGGAGGCGGCGTAGGACGGGGCGCGGGTGTCGCCGCCGGTGAAGAGAACGTAGGGGGCCACCGTGCCGGACAGGGCCTGATTTTCAAAGGCGAACAGGGAGCCGTTGGGGGCGGCGCTGTCCAGAATGGGGCCGAGGTGAAGGGCGGCGTCCAGCGTGGTGGCGCAGCGGTAGAAGCTCTCGCCGGACTGGTAGCACAGGGCGAGGGTGCCGTCCTTCTGAGGGGCCAGCAGGATGCGGGCGGCGGAGCCGTCCAGCTTGTCCGGGCCGTCGCCGCCGGACAGCCACTGGCAGAGAACCGGCAGGGGGATGGGCTCGGCGTAGCCGAAGTAGACATACTCTCCCGCTAAAAGTGTCCGCCAGTCGGACTCGGAGATGACGGCGGGCTTGTCCGCTCCGGCCAGCGCCTCGCCCAGCAGGGCGGCGGTCTGGGAGAAGAGGGCGTCCACGGCGGTCTGGTCGTACTGGATGCCGTACAGCCCCGCGTCAAAGCCCACGGCCATGCGGACGGGGACGGCGGCCACGGGGATGGTCTGGGGCTCGGCGGAGCTGGCGGCGCTGTCCGTCAGGCTCTTGGAAAATATATCCCGCAGGCCGGAGCTCTGCACCAGCGGGGAGAAGTAGAGCAGCACCACGGCGGAGACGGACAGCAGCACGATGAGCGCCGTCTTGCACGTCTCCACAGGGTCGTGTCGTTTACCCTTCATGGCGGCCCTCCCGGGGACCGTCCACCAGCAGCTCCAGCCGGACGGTGAGGCCCGGCGTGTCCTTGTCCACCAGGAACAGCTCGCCCTGATGGCTGGCGACGATCTCCTTGGCGATAGACAGGCCCAGACCGGTGCCGCCGGACTGGCGGGAGCGGGCCTTGTCCACCCGGTAGAAACGCTCGAAAATGCGGTCCCGGTCCTTCTGGGGGATGCCGATGCCGTTGTCGTCCACTTCCATCCACACCCGGTCGCCCATGGTCCCGGCGGAGATGACGATGGAGCCGCCGTCAGGGGTGTACTTGATGGCGTTGGAAACAATGTTCATCATGACCTGCACGATGCGCTCCCGGTCGGCCAGAATTTCCGGCATCCGGGCGGGCACCCGCAGGGTGAGGGTGTGGTCGTGCTTCTGGGCGTCCATGAGAACGGCCTGATAGGTGTCCCGGATGGCGCGGTCGAAGGGGAAGCGTGTGAGGTTCAGCTCGCTGCGGCCGGAGTCGAACCGGGAGAGGGTGAGCAGGTCCTGCACGATGTGGGTCATCCGGTCGGACTCGTTGAGGATGACGTTGAGGAAGTTCTGCCGCATTTCCACCGGCATGTCGGCGTTGCCGTCCACCAGTGTTTCGGCGTAGCTGCGGATGTTGGTCAGGGGAGTGCGCAGCTCGTGAGAGACGTTGGCCACGAAGTCCTTGCGCATTTCCTCGGCCTTGCGCTGGGCGGTGATGTCGTGGATGAGCACCAGCACGCCGCCCTGATTGGCCCGGTCGTAGGGGGCCAGCAGCAGATCCAGCGTCTTGTCCGAAACGGTGCGCTCGGCGGACAGGTAGCCGTCCACCGCCGCGGCTTCGGACAGGGTGAACAGGTCGCCGAAGAGCTGGTTGTAGCTGTCCCCCATGCGGATGGGCCGGGAGAGGAGCTGCTGGGCGGCGGGGTTGAAGTGGATGACGTGGCCGGTGCGGTCGAAGGCCACCACGCCGTCAGCCATGTGGAGGAACAGGGTGTCCAGCTTGTTGCGCTCGCTCTCCACGGCGGCGATGGTGTCCTTGAGCTGTTGGGCCATGGAGTTGAAGCTCTCAGTCAGGTCGCCGATCTCGTCCTTGCTGGACACCTCCAGTTTTTTGGAGAAGTCGCCGGAGGCCACCCGCCGCAGACCGTCGTTGAGCCGCTCGATGGGGGTGATCATGGTCTTGGACAGCAGGAAGGACAGCAGCAGCGAGATGACCAGACCCAGCACCAGCGCCTCGGCGATGAGCATGAACAGCTCGGAATTCAGGGAGCGCATGGTCTGGCGGTTATCCAGAATGTATATAATATAGCGATGATCACCGCGGGTGATCGGAATCGCGGCGTCCATGTAGTCGGCGGTGACGTCGCTGTCGTCTCCGGTCTCCCCCAGCAGGGCGGCCTCAATGTTGGGGGTGACGGCCAAGCCACCCTCCGGCTCGGGCACGGAGCCGGTGAGGTAGGCGGCGGTGACGCCGTCCAGCACATAGTAGGTGCGGCCCCGGTTGTCCACGCCCAGGGTGCCGTTGTAGAGGGAGAGCACCCGGTTGATGGCGGCGGCGCCGTCGGTCTCGTCGTCGGAGGGGGTCTCCAGCAGCTGGACAAATTCGGCGTTTTCCTGCCCGAAGGCGGCGGCGATCTGGCTGTAAAAGTCGTTGATGTAGAAGCCCATCACGGAGTTGATGAGGAAGGAGCCGACCACCGTCATCAGCGACAGGATCAGCAGGGTCATGATGAGCATGAGCTTGAAATGCAGGCCGCGGCGCACGGCGGTCCCTCCTTTGTAAAAGGCCCGGCGGGCCTTTGAAATCCGCAGGGTGGAGCCCTGCAACCACTTCTTTCACGAAAGAAGGAAAGAGTGGGGGTTTCGCCCCCAGGGCGACATCCTTTTTGTGCGTACAAAAAGGATGCAAAAAAGCGCTTAGGGGGAAAACGCGGTCGGCTCCGAACGCTGAGGGGCGCGTTCTGCGCTCCAGCGTTTTTCCCCTAAGAACCCCGATTTTTACGGGGGCGCAAGGGAACAGTGCAGCGTTCTGCCGACCGGCGCGGGGTAACAGGACACGCGAAGCCGCTGATTATCGCTGCCGCTCCAATGGAGCTTGTTATGGCTGGTTCGGCCCCAGATAGGCGCCTACACGGTGCTTTGCCATTGGTGCGGCGTTCTACCGAGCGCCTATATCGCAAGTCCACACCAGCGCAGCGGCAGCGGAAATAGAACGGCAGCGTCTTACCGAAGTAGTCGGCAAATCTTCTGCGGCATGGCAATAACAAGACTTTGCCAGTCCCTTTTAAGGGGTACACAGGGGATTATCC
>CAKUKL010000038.1 GCA_934662925.1 uncultured Oscillospiraceae bacterium
GTGTTCAACATAAATCATCATATATAGCGAACTGTGTTTTATCAAGGCCGAAAGAAAAACGGCAGGGTGCATTTTCGCACCCTGTCGTTATATCGTTCCATGTATGTTTGCGCGCAGCAACTCCGCCAGCGGCAGAAAATCCTCACCGATTGCGCCGGAGTCGATCTCATATTCTGCGGCCGCCAGCTTATCGTATAAGTCGGGGATGTTACCGCACAGATCCAAGGCATCCCCGTATTGGAAAGTCGGAAGATCATGTATTCTTTTACTCCATTCCGAAAATGTGATAGATATAGTTTTTCCGCGCATCCGCCAGATGATAGATGCGGACGGTATCGGCTTCGATCTTATAGACGCAGACGTATTTGTCTATGAAAAGCGCACGGAAGCCGTACTTTCCCATAAGGGTATCATACTTCAAAACACCCAGTTCAGGGAACTGCGCAAGCTGTTCCGCGGAACTGAGGATACGGTCCGCAAACTTCCGTGCATACGGCGCGCCGACCTCGGTCCGGTAGTATTGGAGGAACTCCCGGAACTCGTTCCGGGCCTCGCTGAGCCATTCAACCTTCACGGAGCAGCTCCTCCGCTTCCGCTCTTATGTCTGCCACGGAGTAGGTCCTGGCCCCTGCCATTTGATTCTGCTCTCTGCGCAGCATTTCCGCAAACAGCTCCAATTCAGCCTGACGCTTTTCCCAGAGGTCAATGGGCAGAAACACCATCTCGCCCTCTCCGTTGCGGGTCAGATAGATAGGCTCCTGCTTTTCCGTGGACAGCTTGACCATACCGTCATAATCGTTGCGAAGCGCGGTCGCGGAACGAATCATCATGGAGCATCCCTCCTTGTTACTTATTGTGCACTAATTATAAACGAATTATTACCTGCCGTCAAGAATGACAGGGTAAGGAAAGACGGTGAAAACAAAAAGCTCCGGAGCATCCCGCATGGGACACCCCGGAGTTTTTTGCTTCAGATTCAACTGACCGCCCCGGCGAGCGGGCTCAGGACTCTGACGGCTCCTCGGCCGCGTCCGCGTCATCGACTTCCCCCGCCTTCAGCGTCTTTACGCCGAAGAGGAAGTACACCAGATGGCACAGCCACACCACGGCGAGGATAACGCAGGGGACGGTCAGCCCCTTCCGGGCCATCAGGAAGAAGCCCACGGCCATGAGCAGCGTCACCGACGAGAGGATGCCGGCCTTGGTCTGGGCGGTCATACCCTTTTTCTTTACGAACGAGTCGAGGTGCTTTTGATAGAGCTTTGTGCCGAGGAACCATGCATGCAGCCTTTCCGACGAGTTTGCAAAGCAGAATACGGTGGCGAGGAAAAAGGGCACCGTGGGCAGGATGGGCAGCACGATGCCCACGCAGCCCAGCCCGAGGCACAGGCAGCCGAGGATCAGAAAAATCAGGCGTTTCAGGGTCATTTGGCATTCTCCAGTCGTTTTTTCTCCCGCTTCGTCTCCGCCACATGGCGGACGGCGGCGACGGGGTGATAAAGGATCATCCGGGGGCCGGAAAAGCGCATGACCGCGCGGATATTTTCCCGCATTTCCGGCTTGTAGCAATGTACCCGGCAGTTGGAGCAGAAAGTCTTCGTCTCCATGAACGGGCAGCGGTCGGAGCGCTGGCGGGCATAATCGCTGAGGGCCGCACAGTCCGGGCAGAGGGCACCCTTCGAGTGATGGTTCCGGCGGCAGTACAGGGCGATCATCTGGGACACCATCTGTTTTTCCCGCTCCCGCTTGGTCTGGACGCTCTGCATCAGCTCATCCTCCCGTGCTCCACGGAGTAGACCGTGTCGGCAATGCGCATGGTGGACGCCCGGTGGGACACCAGCACCACCGTTTTGCCTGACCGCTGCTCGTGGAGGGACTTGAGGATGACGGCCTCGTTCAGGCTGTCGAGGTTGCTGGTGGGCTCGTCCAGAAGCATGAGGGGCGCGTCGTGGAGGAACGCCCGGGCAAGGCCGAGGCGCTGGCGCTCGCCGCCGGAGAGTGTATCGCCCAGCTCGCCCACGGGGGTGTCGTAGCCTTGCGGCAGCGTCATGATGAAGTCGTGAACGGCGGCCTTTTTGCAGGCCGCAGCGATCTCGTCATCCGTGGCGTCCAGCTTGGCGATGCGGAGGTTATTTTTGATGCTGTCGTGGAAGAGATGCGTCTCCTGCGTCACGAAGCTCTCCATGTCCCGGAGGTTCGCCGTGTTGATGCGGGAAACGTCGGTGTCCGACAGGCAGACGCGGCCTTGCTCCACATCCCAGAAGCGCATCAGGAGCTTCAGCAGCGTGGATTTGCCGCTGCCGCTGCGGCCTACGATACCCACCACGCTGCCCTCCGGGAAGGCGACGGACACATCGGACAGGATGTCCTCCCCGCCGTAGGAGAAGGTGACGTGCTCGGCCTCCGCGCCGGTGAATTCAATATCCGGCTGGCCGGCGACCTCGTCCACCACCGGCTCTTCGTCCAGAATGTCCAGCACCCGGTTGCCCGCGGCAAAGGTGTTTTGCAGGGTGGCACCCAGATTGGCCAGCGCCACCGTGGGGCCGAAGGAGGAGAACAGTGCCAGCGCGGAAATGACCACGCCGTCAAAGCCCAGTGCGCCCCGGGCCATGAGCGCCGCGGCGGCAAAGAGCATGGCGAGGTCGAAGAGCAGGATGGCAGTGTTGGTGATGCCCATGTTCTGGCCGGTCAGGCGCTTGAGCTTTGCTTCCTCGGAAGAGAGGGCATCAGTGCGCCCGTCCATCTCCGCCCGGCGCTCCGTACCCCGGCCGTACTGGATAGTCTCGTTCAGGCCCCGCAGGCTGTCCAGCACGAAGGCGGACAGCGCGCCGGAGGACTGCCGGAACCGCAGGCCCGTGTCCCCGGACCGGCGGGAGGTGATAAGGGGAATGACCACGCCCACGCAGAGGTAGGCGGTCAGGGCCAGCAGACCCAGCAGCACGTGGTAATGCCCGATGAACAGGCACATGATGACGGTGAACAGCGCCGCGATGGCCGCGGGGGAGATGGTGTGGGCGTAGAACACCTCCAGCAGCTCAATGTCCGAGGTGATGACGGAGATGAGGTCGCCCCGGTCCCGGCCCTCCAGCTTGGCGGGGCAGAGGCGGCGCAGGGCACGGAACACCTTGTCCCGGATGAGGGCCAGCAGCTTGAAGGCGATAAAGTGGTTGCAGGACTGCTCGGCGTAGCGGAACAGCCCCCGCACCAGCGCGAACAGCAGCACGCAGACGAATACCGCCGTCAGGGAGACGGGCGTCTCGAAGCCCAGCAGGTCGAGGACGGCGAAACCGCCGAAAATGGTGATGAACGCCGCGCAGAGGTGGCCCACCAGTCCCATGAGGATGGCGAGGACCATGTAGCCGCTCAGTGGCTTCACCAGCCCGATGAGCCGTGCCATAACGGCAAATCCGCTTCTTCTTTTCATTTCGCCGTCTCCTCTCCGTAATGCTCCAGCGCCTGCTGGGCCGACCACAGGGCCGCATACGCGCCGCCCTGCTTCAAAAGCGCGTCGTGAGTGCCGTGCTGGACGATACTGCCCCGGTCAAGCACGTAAATTTCGTCGGACGCCGTGACGTTGGCAAGGCGGTGGGAAATCAGGAGCACCGTCTTGCGCCCGGCGAGGGCGTGGATCTGGACCATGATGTCATTTTCACTCTCCACGTCGATGTTGGACGTGGCCTCGTCAAAGATGTACACCGGGCTGTCGTGGAGCAGCGCCCGGGCGAGGGCCAGACGCTGGCGCTGGCCGCCGGAGAGATTCTCGCCGCGCTCGGCCAGCCGGGTGTCCAGCCCCGCTTCGCTTCTGAGAAAGTCCGCCAGATTGACCTGTTCGAGGGCCTGCCAGAGCACGTCGTCGCCCGCGCCGGGCCTGCCCATCAGCAGGTTGTCCCGCACGGTGCCCTTGAACAGGTAGCTCTGGTGGCTGACATAGGTGATGTTCTCCATCAGGCTCCGCTCCGAAATGTCCCGCAGCTCCGCGCCGCCGACGGTCACAGAGCCGGTGTAGCCCCGGTTCCGGCCCATGAGGATGGCGGAAACGGTGGACTTGCCGCAGCCCGACTCGCCCACCAGCGAGACGAATTTTCCATGCGGGATGGTCAGGTCTACGCCGTGCAGGATCTCCCGCTCCGGTTCGTAGGAGAAGCGCAGATCCCGGCAGACGATACCGCCCTTGGGGCAGGAGACGCCGCCCTGCTCCGGCTCGGGCAGGTCCAGCAGGCGGAAAATTTTGTCGCTGGCCGCCATGCCGTTCATGGCGATATGGAAAAACGAGCCCAGCTGGCGCATGGGGATGAAAAAGTCCGCCGCCAGCAGGATGATGAGCAGCGCCCCCGCAAGGCCGATGTGCCCCGCACGGAGCTGGGTGGCCGCCATGATGACGCCCAGCGCCGCGCCGCCGTAAGCGATGAGGTCCATGATGGTGATGGAGTTGAGCTGCATGGTGAGGACCTTCATGGTGATCTTGCGGAACTTTTCCGCTTCGACGTTCATCTCGTCGTTCTTGAATGCATCCGCCTGATAAATTTTCAGGGTGGTCAGGCCCTGTAAATTTTCAAGGAACGTGTCACCCAGCGCGGTGTACTGGCCCCAGTATTTGGAGAGCAGCTTTTTCGCCCACGTCTGCACCGCCGCGATGGCCACGGGGATGAGCGGCACGCAGATGAGCAGCACCACCGCCGCCGGGACGCTGACGAAGCACAGCACGACGAACAGCGTCAGCGGGGCCAGCATGGCGTAAAAAAACTGAGGCAGGTACGCGCCGAAGTAGGTCTCCAGCTGGTCCACGCCCTCTACCGCCACCTGCACTACCTCCGAGGTCTTGACCTGCTCGGAATACGACGCGCCGAGGCGCAGGAGCTTGTCGTAAATCGCCCCGCGCAGGGCCTTTTTGACGGCCTTGGACGATAAATATCCCATGCGGGACGCACCCACCGTGCAGCCGTACCGCACGGCGACGGCGGCGAGGGTCACGGCGGCCGTCCCGATGAGCCGCTGCCGCGTGACGCTTCCGGCGTACAGCGCCGCCAGCAGCGCGGTGATGGCGCTCATCATGGCGATGTTCGCGAGGAGCGAGCACCATTGCAGCGCCACGTTGCCCGCGATGTACTTTTTGCTCTCCGGCACTGCGCCGATGAGCCGTTTGTTGATCATCATGGCGTTCTCCTTCCAGTTAGTCTAAACTAACCCATGCGCATAAAAAATGCCCCGCTCCAAGCCTGAACTGAAACAGTTTGCCCTTCGCGGTGACTAACTGTTTATAAGGTATCATATTGACGCATCTTTTGTCAAGCGGAAGGGAGACCTTAACCGTACCGGCATTTTCATTTTTCCCGGCTCATAGCCTTGCAGAAGAGGTGATGCAAATGGAAAGCGCGCAGCGAGAAATGATGAGCGTCCTGCTGGGGTATATTTTTTCTCTTGGCCTGATATCGAAAAGCACCTATTCCAGGGCCGAAGATGTGGTACATTCTGTGATGGATATGCCGGAACTTTTTGGGTATCCTGTGTGCCTGACAAAGGAGGCGGACAGGTATGAATGTACTTAAGATCCGCAGTGAAATGCGAAACGGGAAGTCGATCTTCGACCTCCCGCTGCGGGTGACCTTTTACGCGAGAGTTTCCACCGACAAGGACGAGCAGCTGAACAGTTTGGAAAATCAGGTGCAGTATTACACGGAGCTGATCCAAAGCAAGCCGAACTGGACTTATGTAGAGGGTTACGTGGACGAAGGCATCAGCGGGACAAGTACAAAAAAGCGGGACAGTTTCAAACGGATGATCATGGACGCCAAAGCAGGGCGGTTCGATTTCATCATCACGAAGGAAATATCCCGCTTTTCCCGCAGCACGCTGGACAGCATCCAGTACACGCAGGCGCTTCTGGAGCACGATGTGGGGGTGCTGTTCCAGAACGACAACATCAACACGCTGGACTCGGACAGCGAATTCCGGCTGGTGGTCATGGCCGGAGTGGCTCAGGACGAGGTGAGGAAGCTCTCGGAACGGCTGAAATTCGGCTTCCGGCAGGCAATCAAAAACGGGCATGTGCTGGGAAACGACAAGCTGTGGGGGTACGATAAGAAGGACTGCGTACTGACCGTCAACGAAGAGGAAGCGCGGGTGGTCCGCAGGATCTTTGACCTTTACGCCAATCGGAAGCTCGGCATCCGGCGCATCTCGCGGCAGCTCTACGACGAGGGCTTTACCAGCCGCAAGGGCAATGCGTTCAATGTGCTGACCATCCGGCATATTCTCTGCAATCCCAAGTATAAGGGCTGGTACTGCGCCAACAAGTCCCAGACCGTGGACTACCGCAGCAAGCGGAAGGTCTTTCTGGATGAGAGCGAGTGGGTCATGTACCCGGACCCGGCCATCCCGGCGATCGTGCCGGAGGAGCTGTGGGACCGGGCTAACGCGCTCTACAGGCAGCGCAGCCGGCAGATGATGTCCCATCAGAGCGCCGCGGAATTTCACAACCGCTATCCATACAGCGGCAAAATCATCTGCGAGGAGCACGGCGCCAGCTTTCACCGGCAGGTGCTGAAAAGCGCGAAAGGGGAGAAGGAGGTCTGGCAGTGCCGGGTCTACCGCAGCCGGGGGAGGGCCGCCTGCTCCGCGCCGCAGCTGTACACCGCGGAACTGGATCGGATCATGGCCCGGATCTTCGACCGGCTGGCGCGGGATAAACAGGCGATTGCGGATGCGGTCGTGAAAGTGATACGATCGGTGCCGGATGAACATGATTACCGGCGGGACGCCATGAGACTGGAGGAGGACCTGTCTGCTATCCACGCGAAAAAGGACCGCCTTCTGGAAATGAGTATCGCCGGTGTGATCTCCATTGACGAATTCAAAAAACGCAACGATGGGTTCAACGATCAGATCCAAAAGCTGGAGGATCAGCTTGCAGTCCTGAGCGGGGAAGAGCAGAAAAGCAAAGCCTCCGTTGAGCAGCTGAACAGGATCAAGGACGCGCTGAAAGAGGAGCTTTCGTTCAAAACCGGCATCAATTCAGCGCTGGTCACCACGATTCTTGACCACATCGTGGTCAGGAAAGGCAGCACTAAAGAGGAGCTGCGTCTGGACATTTACTTAAAATTCGGCGACCCCTATGGGGTCGTTTTTGACCGAAAAAATTCCTCCTTCCGCTTTGACCGTCCAAGAAGTACTATACACAAAACGGAGATCAGGACGATCTGATCTCCATCGGCACCATCGGCCTGATCAAGGGCGTGTCCACGTTCCGACCGGATAAAAATGTCCGGCTGGCAACGTATGCGAGCCGATGTATAGAAAATGAGATCCTCATGTACTTCCGCTCCCAGCGGAAGCTGCAGGGGGAGGTGTCCCTGTCCGACAGTCTGGACGCGGAGGGGGAGAGCAGCTCGCTGTCCTTGATGGACGTGATCTGCGTGGACGACACCATGCTGGAGGAGTTGGACATCCGGGAGGCCTGCGCCAAGGTGCGCCGGTGCGTGGAGACCAGCCTCACCCCCCGGGAGGCCAACATCATCCGCCTGCGGTACGGCCTTGACGACCGCCAGCCCCTGACCCAGCGGGAGATCGCCGTGCTGTGCGGCATTTCCCGGAGTTATGTATCGCGCGGCGCTTAATGTAAGTAGGGCCTTGAAAGCCTTGAAAATGCAAGCTTGTCCGGGCTTCAGGCGTAGTAGGCTTGAGTCGTCGTTATTGTAGGTGGTAAAAAGTTAAGAGTGATAAGCGGCCATTCATCCAGGCTTGGAGCATAGATAAGCGTGAGTTTATAGGTGAGTTCCCAGCGGATTTTCGCAAAATATTGGTGGAACGATTCAAATAGCAGAATCAAAGCTAAATTTCCCTCATGATATGACACTATTTTCAACTGATCAGTGCGAAAATTTACACAGGAAGGAGGTGGTTCCATGAAAGCAGCAATTTACTGCCGCGTGGATGGAGGAGGAAGTCCGGAAATGCGGCGTAATGCATTGGAGATGCAGAAACAGGAGCTGGAACGTTATGCAGCGAGAAAGAGGATGTATGTTTCAGGCTATTATGAGGATGATGGCTTTCCCGGATATGATCTGAAGCGTCCTGGATTGGCACAAATGCTGAGAGATTATGACGCTGGCTTATTTGAGCAAGTTCTGGTAGTCAACCGCGGCCGATTATACCGTGGGAACTCATGGAACGAACCAAATTGGCCATTTCAAGTACATTTTGTGAAGCAGTTAAATCACGAATTAAAACGGTGAGGGATGTCCCCTCACCGTTTTTCTTTCCAATACTCCGCACACTGCTTTTGCAGAGCGGAAATATAGCGTTTGAAATAGTCGCCGATAAAATCTGGGTAGAAATAGCAAAGCGTATTCAGAAAATCATCAATGTAGTCACTACGAATATCCTGAATACGGGCGAAAGGGTCTAAGAAATAAGACAGACTATCTGGGCAAATTTTCAGACAGTTTGCTAGATGGATATTACACCAGGAGGGATTAAGAACTTGTGACATATCGCTGGAGAGCATTTGGTGTTTCATAACTTGCTGCAGGTTCAGCCCATTGATGGTTTGGCAAATGCCGGCCGTGTCAAGCTGAAAATTGCTAATAGGAAATGCATCGGCAGTATCTACGCGATAGATCCTATCATCATCAGCGAGCAGGATTTCAATGCCATCCCCCTCGCCTGTAAGGCTGTACAAACCATAGAAAGCAAAATAATGTTCCCAATTTTTGGCTTGCTCTCGTACTTTTTCATAAGTAGGCATCGAATCGGTCACGTTCAAATATCGTTCCCCGATGATATACTCTGTTTTGAAATAAGGCCGCTTTTCTCCTTGAGAGAGTTGGAATAAGACGGCGTCCGGCATGCAGTATCCCATCGCCTGCGCCAACTTGGTGTAGATGAACTCGTTGCAGGCGCAATCTGTATAAGCGTGCTTCACGAGATACCGATTATTCTGATCAGCCTTTTGTTTGGCCAGTAAAAGGCGGCCGCTGTCACCCTCTTGAGATGGAATTTGAGAAAACACAAAATCGGCCGTTTGAACCACATCGGGAGTAGTGATCGGCGGTTTTCCCTGATTTTCCCGCTCTTTGGATTCCATGCGCAGCTGTATCATATACTTATCTAACCCTGGATGCATCTCAACACCTCCCAATTTGTTTTCATTGTAAAAGAAAAGGGGAACTTTGTCAATCATTGTTGAACTGTGTCGGTATGCTAACACGGATTTTCCATATGCAGGAAAATATGCTTCCGGCATCGCATAATCTTAATTATTTGAGGAAGGAGTGAGTGCATTAGATGAAAGAGCAGCGAGAACTGGTCGTCCGATGTGATTTTTCCAAAGCCGGTGAAAATCTGCAAGAATTGCTTCTGCAATCGTTTCAGTCTTTTCTTGTCCGAAAGATTGAAACCGCAGTTTTTTGACGCTGTTCATCATGGGTGATATCCTACCTGTGATGAATGGCCGCTTGTCTCAGGAGGTCAGATATGTACAATGAGATAAGCAACCCCATGGATTATCATGTGGCACTATACATCAGACTGTCAAAGGAGGATGAGAGCGAAGGCC
>CAKUKL010000039.1 GCA_934662925.1 uncultured Oscillospiraceae bacterium
GCACCAAGGTGCTCACCCCCAAGCACTGAAAATAAAAACTGCTGTAAGGTGAATCAGATATGAAAAAGCTTCTGGAAGAATTCAAAGCCTTTGCCATGCGCGGCAACGTGCTGGACATGGCCGTCGGCGTTGTCATCGGCGGCGCTTTTGGCAAAATCACCACTTCTCTGGTCAACGACATCATCATGCCCTTCGTCTCCATCCTCACCGGCGGCGTGGACTTCTCCGCGTGGAAATGGGTGCTGAAGGCCGCCGTGGTGGACGCCGCGGGTGAAGTCACCTCCCCCGAGGTGGCCGTCAACTTCGGCAACCTCATCGCCGTGGTGCTGGACTTCATCATCATCGCCTTTGTGATCTTCTGCCTCATCAAGGGCATCAACAAGCTCCACAAGAAGAAGGAAGAGGAGCCCGCGCCCCCTCCCGAGCCCTCCAACGAGGAAAAGCTGCTCACCGAGATCCGCGACCTGCTGAAGGACAACAAGAATGGCTGATCTGGATCGGAACGACATCCCGGGGGAGAACGGCCCGGAGGGTCAGGAGGACAGGCCCTCCTACACCCCCGCTTCCTTTGAGAAGCGGGCCGCCGCGTGGATGGGGCTGGGGTACGTGCTGTTCGTGCTGTTCCTCATCACCTTCGCCATCTTCACCGGCGGCAAGGGCGCACCAGGCACCTTTCCCCTGCTGCTCATCCCGGCGGCCATCGCCCTGCTGGCCGTGGCCGTCCACCGGCAAAAGCTGGGCGCCGCCCCCGGCGGCCTGCCAATGACCGTGATCATCATCATCGTGTGCATTGCCGCCGTGGTCATTGGCCTGCTCACCGGCGGGCCCGCCCTCGTCCACGCCATCGCCAATGCCTACGCCTGACCGGGAGGAGCCATGAAGGAACTGATCAGAACGGGCCTTGACCGGCTGGACCTCTCCCCTTCCGTCCCGGAAAATGCGGCGGAGCTGCTGGAGCGCTACGGACAGACCCTCATCGAGAAAAACAAGGTCATGAACCTCACCGCCATCACCGAGCCGAAGGACGTGGCCACCCTCCACATGCTGGACTGCGCCCCCCTGCTGGACTGCGCCCGGCTGGAGGGCAAGACCCTCATCGACGTGGGCACCGGCGCGGGCTTTCCCGGCATGGTGCTGAAAATTCTGGTGCCCAGCCTGAACGTCACCCTACTGGACAGTCTGCAAAAGCGACTGGACTGGCTGGACGAGGTGGCGGCGGACCTGTCCCTCACCGGCGTGCGCACCATCCACGGCCGGGCGGAGGAGGCGGGACAGGCCCCTGCGCTCCGGGAGCAGTTCGACTTCGCCACCGCCCGGGCGGTGGCCGACCTGCGGCTGCTGTGCGAGATGTGTCTACCCTTCGTCAAGGTAGGCGGGCGGTTCCTCGCCATGAAGAGCACGGAATGCGGCGAGGAACTGGAATATTCTTCCTCCGCTATTGAGACGCTGGGCGGAAAACTGGTGGGCTGCTACGACTACGCTATCCCCTTTACGGACGTAACCCATCGCGTGGCAGTTATTGAGAAAATTTCCAAAACCCCGGTTAAATACCCCCGCAGATGGGCTAAAATGCAGAAGGAACCCCTCTGAAACCGCAAAACCCGCAAGTTTTTTAAGCGTTTTGGCTAAAAAAATATTGATAGCCTTGGTAGTTTATGATATACTTCTGATGATTGGGAGGAAATGCGCTATGGGAACCGCCATCATGGTCACGTCCGGCAAGGGCGGGACCGGTAAAACCTCCGTGACGGCGGGCGTGTCCTCCTGTCTGGCCGCGCTGGGGCACCGGGTGCTGTGCGTCGATCTGGACATCGGCCTGCGGAATCTGGACATCGCGCTGGGGCTGGACGACCGGGCGGTCATGGACTTCACCGACGTGATGGAGCTGCGCTGCCCCCTCCTCACCGCCGTGACGGAGCACCCGGACATCCACGGGCTGTATCTGCTCACCGCCCCCCTCACCCTCATTGACCCGGACATCAACGGCTTCTGCCGGATGATGGACGAGGCCAGGGAGTATTTCGACTACATCTTTATGGACTCCCCCGCCGGGCTGGGCGACGGCTTTCAGCTGGCCATGGCCGCGGCGGACCGGGCCATCGTCGTCTCCGCCACCGACCCCGCCGCCTTGCGGGACGCCCAGCGCACCGTGACGGAGCTTCTCCCCCGGATCCGCGAGATCCATCTGGTGATGAACCGGGTGCAGCCCAAACTCATGCGTCAGCTGCGCACCTCCATCGACCACGCCATGGACACCGCCGGCCTGCCCCTGCTGGGTATCATCCCGGAGGACCGTCAGGTGACGGTGGCCGCGGGACAGGGCACCCCGTTGGTGCTGTATACCCACAAGGGCGCGGCCGTCTCCTATCTCAATATCGCCCGGCGCCTGCTGGGCACCAAAGTCCCCCTGATGCGAATTCATTGACCGTATGACGGTCAGAAAGGAAGGATTCCCCGTGAATATTGCCCTGATGAGCCACGACAACAAGAAAGAGCTGATGGTGCAGTTCTGTATTGCCTATTGCGGCATCCTTTCCAAACACACCGTCTGCGCCACCAACCGCACCGGCAAGCTGGTCGCCGAGGCCACCGGCCTGCCCGTTCAGCTGTTCCTCTCCCACGCCCACGGCGGCAGCCAGCAGATCGGCGCGCGCATCTCCTATGAGGAGATCGACATGGTCATTTTCTTCAACGACCCCCACTCCAACGAGCTGGACGACGACCTGAACTACATCGCCAAGCTGTGCGACCAGCACAACGTCCCCATCGCCACCAACGCCGCCACCGCCGAGATGCTCATCCACGGCTTGGCCCGGGGCGATCTGGACTGGCGTGACATTATCAACCCCAAAAAGACCCCGCTGAAGGTCTGATTTCTCGCAAAGACCCGCTGCAACGAAGCCGGATGAGTACCGGTCCCACCGCCGAACAGAGAAGGACGCCACGGAGCCATTGCGCTCCCCGGCTGAAAGCGTCCCGCGGCAGGAGGCCGGGAAAGACGCCGGCGGAGCAGGCCCGGAGACGGGCTCGGTCCCCTTCCCGCACCAGAAGGACAAAGGGCGGAACGGCCCGCGCCGGTTCCGCTGAATGTGGGTGGCACCACGAAGTATTGCGCTGCAATGCTCTCGTCCCATGACCTGATGGGATGAGAGCATTTTTGTATTTTTTCCGGAAAATCTCCACTATTTTGTTATCAATATATATTTCTATACAAGGAGCAATCAAAAATGGCGAAACAAAAACCCCGTACCCTCTCCGGCTTCATGGAGCTGCTGCCGGAGCGTCAGGTGCAGTTCGACCGGATGATGGAGCTGCTGCGCCAGTCCTACTCCCTCTACGGCTTCACCCCGCTGGACACCCCGGTGATCGAAGCCAGCGAGGTGCTGCTGGCCAAGGCCGGCGGCGAAACGGAAAAGCAGATCTACCGCTTCACCAAGGGCGACACCGATCTCTCCCTGCGCTTTGACCTCACCGTTCCTCTGGCCAAGTACGTGGCCCTGCACTACGCCGACCTTGCCTTCCCCTTCCGCCGGTTCCAGATCGGCAAGGTGTACCGCGGCGAGCGCGCCCAGCGGGGCCGCTTCCGCGAGTTCTATCAGGCGGACATCGACGTCATCGGCGACGGCAAGCTGGACATCGTCAACGAGGCGGAGATCCCCTCCATCATCTACAAGACCTTCACCTCGCTGGGCCTGCGCCGGTTCCAGATCCGGGTGAACAACCGGAAGATCCTCAACGGCTTCTACTCCATGCTGGGCCTGACGGAGCAATCCGCCGACATCATGCGCACCGTGGACAAGATCGACAAGATCGGCCCGGACAAGGTCCGGGAACTGCTCATGGCGGAGGACATCGCCCTGCCCGCGGAAAAGGCGGACGAGATCCTGAAGTTCATCGCCATCAAGGGCGGTAATGCCGCGGTGCTGGCCGCGCTGGAGGGCTACCGCGGTCGGGACGAGCTGTTCGATCAGGGCCTCACAGAGCTGAACACCGTGGTGAAATATCTGGCGGACTTCGGCGTGCCCGAAGAGAATTTCGCCGTAGACCTCACCATCGCCCGGGGCCTTGACTACTACACCGGCACCGTCTACGAGACCACCATGCTGGACCACCCGGAGATCGGTTCCATCTGTTCCGGTGGTCGGTATGATAACCTTGCGGAATATTACACCGACAAACAACTCCCCGGCGTCGGAATTTCCATCGGTCTGACCCGTCTGTTCTTCGTTCTGGAGGATCAGAAGTACCTCAACGACAAAATGCTCACCGCCCCCGCCGACGTGCTCATCCTGCCCATGACCGAGGATCTGGCCCCCGCCATCTCCTTCGCCACCCGGCTGCGGCTGGCGGGCGTCCGGGCCCAGCTCTATACCGAGCAGAAGAAGTTCAAGCAGAAAATGGCCTATGCCGACAAGATTGGCGTGCCGTACACCGCCTTCCTTGGCGAGGACGAGGTGCAGCAGGGCGCGGTGTCCGTCAAGGACATGTCCAGCGGTCAGCAGATCACCGTCCCCGTGGACGAGGCCGTGGCCAGCATCCGCTCCGCCATCGAGGACCGCACGCGGGATGTGAAGCCTATTGAAGAGCCGCAATGATCTCTTTCGCCGTTACTCCGACGAAGCGGAGTGGTGCGTCCTGCGGACGCTCCGCTGGGGTGACTTTTCGTTCGTGCGAAAAGTCACCAAAAGCACGCACAGGGGATAATCCCCTGTGTACCCCTTAGTGGGGTCTGGTGTAATCTTGTTTCTACCATGCCGCAGAAGTTTTTCCGACTACTTTATTAAGACGCACTGCTTCTATTTCCGCTGCCGCTGCGCTGGTGTGGACTTGAAGAAAATGCGCTCAGTAGAGCGCCGCACCCACAAGCGAACCAACAGTGTAGGCGCTTATCGACGGCCTGGAAATCTATAACAATCACCATTGAAGCGGCAGCGGGAAACAGCGGCTTCATGTGTCCTGTTACCCCGCGCCGGTAATAGAACGTCGCACTACTTGCTTGCGCCCCCGTAAAAGCGGGGGTTTTCAGGGGGAAAATACTATGAGCGAGGGCACGACCCTCAGTGCCCGATGTCGAATCCGTATTTTCGCCCTGAACCTGTTTTTGGTTACTTTTTGCAGGAGCAAAAAGTAACTCGCCGTCAGGCGAAACCTGACCTCTCGCCGAGGCAACGGCGAATTCGAAAAGGCCCTAGGGCCTTCACCCTTTAGCCTTTTATTTCTTTTTCAAAAAGGAATTTTTGAAATCAAAAATCATTTTTGGAGTTGATATTTATGTTTCAGTCCCGCACCCACACCTGCGGCGAGCTGCGTCTGGCCAACGCCGGCCAGACCGTCACCCTCGCCGGATTCATGGAGAACGTCCGCGAGGTCGGCCAGAACTTCGCCTTCGTGGTCCTCCGCGACTTCTACGGCACCACGCAGGTGGTCATTGAGACAGAAGAGATGATGTCCATCGTCAAGGGTCTCAACAAGGAATCCACCATTCAGGTCACCGGCACCGTCCGGGAGCGCGACAGCAAGAACCCCAAGCTGCCCACCGGCGACATTGAGGTGGTCCCCACCGAGATCAAGGTGCTGGGCCGCTGCCGCCACAACGAGCTGCCCTTCCAGATCAACCGCAGCCGTGAGGCCGACGAGCAGCAGCGCCTGAAGTTCCGCTACCTCGACCTGCGCAACCCCGAGGTGAAGAACAACATTATCCTGCGCAGCAATGTGGTGGCCGCCCTGCGGCAGGCCATGATCGCTGAGGGCTTCATGGAGATCACCACCCCCATCCTCACCGCCTCCTCCCCCGAGGGCGCCCGGGACTACCTCGTTCCCTCCCGCAAGCACCCCGGCAAGTTCTACGCCCTGCCCCAGGCTCCCCAGCAGTTCAAGCAGCTGCTGATGACCTCCGGCTTCGACCGCTATTTCCAGATTGCCCCCTGCTTCCGGGACGAGGACGCCCGGGGCGACCGCTCCCCCGGCGAGTTCTACCAGCTGGACATGGAGATGGCCTTTGCCGATCAGGAGGACGTATTCTCCGTGCTGGAAAAGGTCCTGCCCCCCATCTTCGCCAAATACGGCACCTATAACAGCGCTTCCTCCGCTCCCTTCCAGCGCATCCCCTATCTGGAGTCCATGGAGAAGTACGGCTCCGACAAGCCCGACCTGCGCATCGACCTTGTCGTGCAGGATGCCACCAACCTCATGAACGACTGCGGCTTCCCGCCCTTTGCCGAGGGCGTCATCAAGGCCGTTGTGGTGTCCGACTTCTCCGGTACCCGCAAGCAGATCGACGCCCTGTGCAATGACGTGGAGGTCCAGGCCGGCTCCAAGGCCTACTGGTTCCGCATGGACGAGCACGGCGAGCTGGTCGGCGGCATTTCCAAGTTCCTTCAGGATCCGGAGAAAAAAGCAGACGCCATCGAGCGTCTGGGCCTGAAGCCCAACACCTTCGTGGGTCTCACCTGCGGCCCCCGTCTCACCGCACAGAAGACCGCCGGCGTGCTCCGCAATAAGTTGGGCGCTTTCTGTCCCAATCACATGGACAAGGAAAAGTACGAATTCTGCTGGATCGTGGACTTCCCCATGTACGAGATCGGCGAGGAGTCCGGCGAGCTGGAATTCTGCCACAACCCGTTCTCCATGCCCAACGGCGGCCTTGAGATCCTTCAGAAGGCAGCGGCGGGCGAGGTGGATCCCCTGACCATCACCGCCTTCCAGTACGATCTGGTGTGCAACGGCGTGGAGCTGTCCTCCGGCGCGGTCCGGAACCACGACCCGGAGATCATGGTGGAGGCCTTCCAGCTGGTGCGGCTGGGTGAGGACGACGTCAAGGCCAAGTTCCCTGCCATGTACAACGCCTTCACCTACGGCGCGCCCCCCCACGCGGGCATCGCCCCGGGCGTGGACCGCATGGTCATGCTGCTGGCCGGTGAGGACTCCATCCGGGAGATCATCCCCTTCCCCATGAACAAGAACGCCCAGGACGTCATGATGGGCGCGCCCAGCTTCGTGGAGCAGAAGCAGCTTGATGAATTGAACATCGCCTGCACCGCCAAGGAAGCTGACGACGCCGAATAATGAAACAAAAGCCCTCCGTATGGTTGAACCATACGGAGGGCTTTTCCCTTACTTCACTTCTTTCAAAATGTCCTCTGCCGTAACGCCAAACAGCTTCGCCAATGCCATCAGGTTCGTGGTGCTGGGATCGGACGCGCCAGTCTCCCATTTTGAAACGGCTTGCCGGCTGACGCCCAGCGTTTCCGCTACAAATTCCTGCGTCATTTTGCAGTCCTCCCGGTGCTGTTTGAGAACCTCGCCAAGGGTTTTGGCGTTTTCCGATCTCTCCTTTCTCACCGGCGCGGATCTGGTGTACTTTCTGAGGGCCTTGACGATCAGATAAACAATATAGGCCGCCGCAGCTGCCAGAACCGCATACAGGACGATCACGATGTATACTATCGGGCCAGCAAAATTCATTTTTGATCTTCTCCTTTCTGTTTTGTACCTACATTTTAATTGCTCCTGCGCGGTTGCGCCACCAACTATCGCGCAACTTTGCAGCCATACATAAAACCCCCCGTATGGTTCACCCATACGGAGGGTTCTTTTATGCTTTTATTCATCCGTATCTTCGTCCTCGACCTGCTTTCCGCAGTACTGGCAGTACGCCTTTTCATTCGTTGAGAGCCACATGCCGCAGTGGGGGCACTTGTTGTAACGGCGATTCAGGACCACCGCAGAAATCAGAAGAATAACGCTCACAACAGCCAGCGCTATGCCGATAGTCTCCGCTTCGATGAAATAGACGCAAATAATGCCAATCAGCATCACGGCGCTTCCCGCTCTCGCCAGTCCGATCCAGAGCTTCCTTGCCTTTTTCCGTGTCATAGCAGATACCTCTCCTTTCAAATCTCCAATTTCGCGGCGTACTCTTTCAAAAGGCGCTCGATATCACTCTCCTGTTCATAAAATACATCATCACACCGCTCCATTACTTCATCCGCCGCGTCATCGTCTCCGCTTTCCTCAGACGCCAGATACGCTTTATAGGCCCTTTTCAAATTCTTCTTCAGCTCATTCGGCAAAACCGTATCCAGCGCCGCGATCTCCTTCCGCAGGCCGCCCGTGTTTTCCACGTTGAAAAAATACTGCCAGTGCCCGCCGTTGTTGATCTCGCTCTGATAGGTCATCAGCTCCGCGTAGGGCGAGGCCGCCTGCCCTGCTGACCACAGCTCCCACATTTTGTTCCACTTCTTCTGATCGACGGCAGGTTCCGTTTTGCCTTTGCTGAAAAGATCCAATACGCTCAAAATCTCCACCTCTACACCTAATTTGCTTCTGAATTCATTTTAACATAAAGGCATGGAGCCGTCTACCACCTGCAAAAAAACCTCCGTATGGCGAACCATACGGAGGTTTCCCTGTGTCTTCCGTAATACAAATGGTAGTATTCAAATAAAATACTACTTAAAACAATCACATCAGCACCTCAATGGCCGCCGTCACCGCCCGGAGGGACAGCTCCGCCGCCATGCTGGACTGGCCGGGCTTGTCCGTCACCTGCTCCGGCAGGAATGGGATGTGGATGAACCCGTTCCGCGCCGCCGGGTACTCCCGGACCAGCAGGTGGGCCACGGCGTACATCAGATGGTTGCAGACGTAAGTCCCCGCCGAGTTGGAGATTTCCGCCGGAACACCAGCCACACGCATGGCCTCAACCATAGCCCGCACCGGCAGGCGGCAGAGGTAGGCGTCCGGCCCGTCGGCGGCGATGGGCTTATCCACCGGCTGGTCGCCGTTGTTGTCCGGGATACGGAAGTCGTCCACGTTGACGGCTACCCGTTCCACCGTCACCGCCGCCCGGCCACCGGCCTGACCGATGGACAGCACCACGTCGGGGGCGTTGGCCCGGATGGCGGCAGTCACCGCGTCCACCGAGCCCCGGCCCGTCACCGGCAGAATGGCGGTGACGATCTCCGCGCCGCCGATCTCGCCGGGCAGGGACTGCATCAGCTCCATGGAGGGGTTGCGGCTTTCGCCGCCGAAGGGCTCAAAGCCCGTCACAAGAATTTTCATCATACTCTCCCCTTTCTGTGGAAGCTGTCAGCCTTTCAGCTTCTGCCACTCGGATACCGCCAGTTCGTCACAACGGTTATTATATGGGTTCTGGGCGTGGCCCTTGACCCAGTGGAGCGTCACCTGATGGGTGTCGCACAGGTCCAGCAGGCGCTCCCAGAGGTCGGGGTTCAAGGCGGGCTTTTTGTCGCCCTTGACCCAGCCCCTCGCCCGCCAGCTTTTCGCCCAGCCTTTTTCCAGCGCGTCGATGACGTACTTGGAATCGGAGTACAGATCTACGGCGCAGGGCTCCTTCAGGGCCTCCAGCCCGCGGATGACGGCGGTCAGTTCCATGCGGTTGTTGGTGGTGGACGGCTCGCCGCCGCTCAGCTCCTTTTTATAGGCCCCGTAC
>CAKUKL010000040.1 GCA_934662925.1 uncultured Oscillospiraceae bacterium
GGGCCTGCTGGCCCTGCTGCGGGAGGTCAGCCCCAATCAGGCCGTTCCCACCGCCGTCAGCATCGGCTACGGCCTCGCCCCCCGGATCAACGCCGCCGGGCGGATGGAGCAGGCCGGCGTGGCGCTGGAGCTGCTCCTCACCCGGGACGCCGCCGAGGGCGAGCGGCTGGCTCAGGCCCTGTGCCAGCTCAACCGGGAGCGTCAGGCCATCGAGCTGCATATTTTCGAAGCGTGCTGCGACATGCTCTCCCGGCACCCGGAGCTTGCCGGGCCGTCCATCGTGCTGGCCGGAGAGGGCTGGCATCAGGGCGTGGTGGGCATCGTGGCCTCCCGTCTGGCGGAGCGGCACTCCTGCCCCGCCTTCATGATCTGCCTTGACCACGGAAAGGGGAAGGGCTCCTGCCGCTCCTTCGGCGGCTTCAACCTCTTCGCCGCGCTGGAAAAGTGCGCCCCCCTGCTGGAGGGCTACGGCGGGCACGAGCTGGCGGCGGGCTTCACCATCCGGGAGGAAAACATCCCCGCCTTCAAGCTGGCCATGGACCAGCTGGTGACGGAGTACACCGGCGGGCGGCCCATGGTGTCCTCGCTGGACGTGGACGTGGACATCGACGACTGCTCCCTGCTCACCTGCAAGGAGGTGGACGCCCTCGCCCTGCTGGAGCCCTTCGGCTCCGGCAACCCCAAGCCGGTGTTCCGGCTCACCGGGGCGGTGGTGCTGTCCTGCGCCGACGTGGGCGGCGGCCGCCACCTGAAAATGAAGGTCCGGCGGGACGGCCGCACCTTCGACGCCATCTTCTTCGCCGCCAACACCGTGGCCGCCGGCGTCGCCGCCGGGGACCGGGTGGATCTGGTCTTTACGCCCCACATCAACGAATACCGCGGCCGCCGGGAGCTTCAGCTCCAGCTGTGCGACCTGCGCCCCGCCCCCACCCGGGCCCAGACGGAGCAGGCATTGTTCCGCCGCCTGTGCGACGGCTCCGCCCTGTCCGCCCGGGAGGCCGCCATGCTCCTGCCGGAGCGGGAGGACTTCGCCTATCTCTGGCGCTGGCTCCAGCGGACCTGCGCCGCGGGCCCCGCCGCCGGGCCGGTGGACCAGCTAGTCCGCTCCGCCGCCCGGGCCACCCCCGCCCACCGCTCGCTGGGCCGCACCATGGTGTGCTTTCAGGTGCTGGACGAGCGCGGACTCATTCAGGTCGAGCAGCGGGAGCACCGGGTGCGGGTCACCATCCACAAGCCCGCCGAAAAGGTGGATCTCGAGCAGTCCGAGCTGATGAAAAAGCTGCGGACCTATCTGAAGGGCTGACCGGAACCGGCCCTTCGCCCCGCGCCGGGCAATGGCCGTCCGGGCGGAACACGGCGGAACGCCGTTTGGGAGGAATTTTATGTTGGACTCTGTCCGTGAACAATACGAAGCGCTGGAAAAGAAGGTCCTTGCCGCCAACCCTCACGCCGAGGTGAACCGGCTGCGGGCCGCCTTTGAATACGCTGACGAGCACCACGGGGGACAGCTGCGGAAGGACGGCTCCCCCTATATCACCCACCCCATCGCCGTGGCTGAGATCGTGGCCGAGCTGGGGCTGGACATGGACTCCATCATCGCCGCCATGCTCCACGACTGCATCGAGGACACGGAGTCCACCCACGACGACATCGCCAAGCGCTTCGGCGCCACGGTGGCCGATCTGGTGGAGGGCGTCACCAAGCTGACCCGGATGCAGTACACCTCCAAGGAAGACGAGCAGATGGAGAACCTCCGCAAGATGCTGATGGCCATGGCCAAGGACGTGCGGGTCATCCTCATCAAGCTGTGCGACCGGCTGCATAACATGCGCACCATGATGTTCCAGCCGGAGCGCAAGCAGAAGGAAAAATCCCTTGAGACCATGGAGATCTACGCCCCCATCGCCCACCGTCTCGGTATGCAGCGGCTCAAGTGGGAGCTGGAGGACCTGTCCCTCAAGTACCTTGACCCCATCGGCTATGCGGAGATCGAGCAGGAGCTGGCCACCGGCTCCGCCGAGCACCAGAAATTTCTGGCCGACACCCAGAAGCACATCGAGGAGCGCCTGAAGCAGGAGGGCATCAAGTGCACCGTCTACGGCCGGGTGAAGCACATCTACTCCGTTTACCGGAAAATGTACGCCCAGAACAAGACCCTCAAGGAGATCTTCGACCTGTACGCCTTCCGGGTCATCGTGGACGACATCCCCGCCTGCTACAACGTGCTGGGCTGCATCCACGATATGTATAAGCCGGTGCTGGGCCGGTTCAAGGACTATATCGGCACCCCCAAGCCCAACGGCTATCAGTCCCTCCACACCACCGTCATCGGCACGGAGGGCATCCCCTTCGAGGTGCAGATCCGCACGTGGGACATGCACCAGACCGCGGAATACGGCGTCGCCGCCCACTGGAAGTACAAGCAGGGCCTTGCCAACGAAAAGCTGGGCAGCGAGGCCACCTTCGAGTGGATCCGCAAGCTGCTGGAGAGCCAGCAGGACACCGACGCGGAGGAATTCGTCCGCACCCTCAAGGTGGACATGTTCGCCGACGAGGTGTTCGTCTTTACCCCTCAGGGCGACGTGAAGAGCCTGCCCGCCGGGGCCACCCCCATCGACTTTGCCTACTCCATCCACTCGGAGGTGGGCAACCACATGACCGGGGCCCTCGTCAATGGCCGCATTGTCCCCTTTGACGCCAAGCTCCAGTCCGGCGACATCGTGGAGGTCATCACCTCCAAGGCCGCCAAGGGCCCCAGCCGGGACTGGATGAAGATCTGCAAGTCCAACGAGGCCCGCAACAAGATCCGCCAGTGGTTCAAGAAGGAGCGCCGGGAGGAAAACATCGCCACCGGCCGGGCCTCCTTCGAGGCGGAACTCAAGCACATCGGCCTTTCCATGGCCGCCATCACCGCCAGCGGCGAAGTGCTGGACGCCATGCTGAAAAAGGTGCGCTTCAGCTCGCTGGACGAGCTGTACGCCGCCATCGGCTACGGCGGCATGTCCGCCCAGAAGGCCGCCGTCCGCATGAAGGACGAGCTGACCCGGCTGGGCAGGCTGGAGCGGCAGCAGGCCGCCGCCCAGATCACCGCCTCCGCCGTGTCCGGCGACGCCATCTTCCCCTCCACTGTCAAGACGCAGGAAAACACCCAGCGCCCCCGCCACTCCAAGAGCGGCATCATCGTGGAGGGGCTGGACAACTGCATGGTGAAGTTCTCCAAGTGCTGCACCCCCGTCCCCGGGGATCCGGTGGTGGGCTTCATCACCCGGGGCTACGGCGTGTCCGTCCACCGGAAGGACTGCCCCAACGCCGACCCCGCCAAGCGCAAGCCGGAGGAGGCGGGCCGCTGGGTAGAGGTGTCGTGGGTGGACAGCGAGCAGGAGTACTACCAGACCTCGGTGGAGATCTCCGCCAAGGACCGGGACGGCCTCGCGCTGGACATCGCCATGGCCCTGTCCACCCTGAAGGTCAAGGTCAACAACCTCTCCGCCCGGAGCCAGCCCGACGGCTACGCCACCGTCTATCTGGTGCTGTCCGTCAAGGACAGGAAGGAGCTTGCCTCCGTCATCAACAAGCTGGGCCAGATCCAGGGCGTATTTCTGGTCAAGCGGGCGGGCGATCAGCCGTGACCGCCCGGAAAACCGTAATTTCTGACTGCCCGCGCGCCAGACCGGGCATATTTGCATAGACTGACACAAATGAGAAAAGGGGTCTTTGCCATGACGCTGTCCGAACTGTTCCGTGATATTATCCCCCATACCCTGCTGTCCGGTTCGCCGGACACGGAGATCACCGGCCTGTGCTGCGACTCCCGGAAGGCCGGGCCGGGAAGCCTGTTCGTGGCGCTGCCCGGCGCCCGGGCGGACGGCCACGACTTCGTCCCCGCCGTGGCCGGGCAGGGGGCCGCCGCCGTGGTGGTGGAGCACCCGGTAGACGGCGCCGGAAACGCCGCCGTCGTTCAGGTGGAAAACGCCCGGATCGCGCTGGCCCTGCTGGCCGCCGCCTTTTACGGCCATCCCGCCGACCGGCTGACCATCATCGGCATCACCGGCACCAAGGGCAAGACCACCACCGCCTATATTCTCCGCTCCATCCTCACCGCCGCCGGCCGCAAGACCGGCATGATCGGCACCGTGGGCACCTTCATCGGGGACGAGATGCTCTGCGACGCCCGGAATACCACCCCGGAGTCGCTGGAGCTGCACCAGCGCTTCGCTCAGATGGAGCAGGCGGGCTGCACCCACGTGGTCATGGAGGTGTCGTCTCAGGCCATGAAGCTCCACCGGGTGGCGGGCATCCAGTTCGACACCGCCCTGTTTCTCAACCTCTCCCCCGACCACATCAGCCCCACCGAGCACGCGGACTACAACGAGTACCGCGCCTGCAAGGCCGCCCTTTTCGCCCAGTGCCGCAAGGCGGTGGGCAATTTCGACGACCCAAGCTGGCCCGCCATGCGCCGCCGCACCCGTCCGGGCTGCGCCGTGTCCACCTTCGGCTTCGGCGAGGGGGCGGACACCCGGGGCGGGAACATCCGGCCCATCCGGGGCTCCGGCCTGCTGGGCAGCGAGTTCACCGTGGACGGCATGGAGGCGCCCTTCCGATTCTCCCTGCCGGGGAAATTCAACGTCAACGACGCTCTCGCCGCCGTGGCGGCCAGTCAGGCGCTGGGCATCCCCATGCGGGCCGTCCGGGAGGGCCTCGCGAAAACCACCGTCCGGGGCCGGACGGAGGTCTACCCCCACCCCGGGGACTATATCGTCCTCATTGACTACGCCCACAACGACGTGAGCTTTGAGAGCGTCCTCACCACCCTCCGGGAATACGACCACCACCGGATCATCGTGGTGTTCGGCGCGGGGGGCGACCGGCCCAAAATGCGCCGCACCGACATGGCCCGGGAGGCGGCGAAATACGCCGACTTCGCCGTCATCACCATGGATAATCCCCGGACGGAACGGGTGGAGGACATCTGCGCCGACATTACCGCCGGGCTGGAGGGGAAGATCCCCTCGGTGGAGATCTACGACCGGCGGGAGGCCATCTTCTTCGCGCTGGACATGGCGGAGCCGGGGGACATCATCGCCCTGCTGGGCAAGGGCCACGAGGAATATATCGAGATCAACGGCGTCCGCTCCCACTTCTCGGAGCGGGAGGTGCTGGACGAGTACTTCCGCCGGAAGGCGGAGGGCGAAGCCGCCCCGGCGGAAAACGCCTGAGCCGTTTTCTCCTTCCGCTGCCGGAAAACGCAGGTTTTTCATTTTCTCCGCGCGAAAACGCCCGGTTTTCCGCCGGGAACACGCGAAAAAAGCGCGGTTTTTTCGCGAAAAACCGCACGAAGTTGCATCGGTTTATGCAAGGAAAGTTGCACGAAACTTCATGCGCCGGACATTTGACCGTTTTTGCGGCGCAGTTATCGGCACATGAAGTTTTTGTGCGTCATTTCCGATTGCCCCGCGGGGCAAGGAAATGGCACATTTCAAATTTTTGCTATGCCGCCGCATAGCAAAAAGGCCCGCAGGCATTGTGCCTGCGGGCCTTTTGTTTCCCCGTCCGGGTCTCTGCCCCCCATAGGAGCGTTCCGGGCGGCGTTTCAGCGGATAAGGGTATTCTCGCCGGACACGGCGGTGACGCCCACGTCGCCGCTGAAGTAGTAATCCAGAATGTCGTAGGCCAGCGACGCCAGCGAGCTGCCCGACGTGCCGCCCTCCATAACGATGCACATGGCGATCTGGGGGTCCTCGTAGGGCGCGAACACCACCAGCAGGCCGTTGGTGTTCTTGTTCTCCGCGCCCTCCGTCAGCTCGGCGGTGCCGGTCTTGGCGCCCACCTTCACCGGCAGGTTGTTGAAATACCGGGCGATGGCGGCGTTCTGGCTCACCTCGTACATGCCCTCCTTGATGGCGGAAAGGTAGCTGTCCGGGATGTCGATGGAGTTGAGCAGCTCCGGCTCCTTTTCGTAGAGCACGGTGCCGTAGTCGCTGGACTTGACGTTTTTCAGCAGATGGACGGCGTAGTGGTCGCCGCCGTTCACCAAAGTGGCAATATAGTTGGCGATCTGGAGGGGGGTGAGCTGGTTGTTCTCCTGCCCGATGGCGGCGGCGGTGACGCTGCCGATCTGCCAGTCCGTGCCCAGCTTCTTGCTGGTTTCCGGTCCGGCCACGTAGCCCGCCTTGTCGCCGATCTCGATGCCGGTGCTCTGGCCCAGCCCGAACTGGGCGGCGTACTCGTCCAGCTTGTCGATGCCCACCCGGCGGGCCACCTCCCAGAAGTACACGTTGCAGGAGTCCTTGATGGCCTTCACCAGATTTTCCGTGCCGTGGCCGGAGCGCTTGTGGCAGTATGTCAGGAAGTTCCGCCAGCCCTCCACCGTGTACCGGCCGCCGCAGTAGAAGGTATCCCGGGGCTTGATGACCCCCTCCATGAGGCCGGTGACGGCGGTGACCAGCTTGAAGGTGGAGCCGGGGGCGTACAGGCCGCTGGTGGCCCGGTTCATCCACGGGGAGTACTCGTTTTCATTGAGCATATCGGTGTATCCCGGCTCGCTGAGCCGGGTGAGGTCGTAGGAAGGGTAGCTTGCCAGCGCCAGCACGCCGCCGGTCATGTCCACCACGGCGCAGGCCGCGCCCTTTGGGTTTTCGAGGGACTGGACGTGCTCGGCCAGCGCGTTTTCCACCACCGCCTGAAAGTTGATGTCCAGCGTGAGGGTCACGTTCCCGCCGGGCACCGGCTCCAGCGTCTCCCCCGTCTCCTCGTCCACCGCCCACGACTGGGAGATGATCTTTCCGCTGTCGCTGGTGGTGTATTCCCGGACGCCGCTTTTGCCCCGGAGGTAGCTTTCAAAGGCCCGCTCCGCCCCGGTCTTGCCCACGTAGGCGTCCATGTCGTAGCCCAGCTCCTTGTAGTCGGGCCAGCTGTCCGCGTCGATGGCGCCCACCTGCCCCAGCACATGGGCGGCGTAGGAGGTGTTGTACTTCCGGGAGGCCACGGAGTCCACGCTCACGCCGGTGAGTCCCCGCTCCTTCACCTTGGAGATGAAGGTGATGTCCACATCCTTCGCGAACACGTAGTCGGTGTAGACCACGTCCTGCCGCCGGAGATATAGCTCGTACAGCACGCCCAGCAGGGCCCGCACGTCCTCCGTCAGCTCCACCTCCGCCCCCTTGCCCTTGGCGGCAAGGCCGAAGGTCTCGCACATCTTGGCCATGAGCTCCTCCGGCTCCCGGTAGGTGACGGCGTTGTCCTTGGGCTGCTCGGCCAGCGGGTCGTCGATCCACTTGTACTTCACCGCCAGCGCCCCCAGATTGGTGCGGCGCTCCTCGGTGACCTCCGTCTCGTTCCCCGCCTCGTCCTCGGCTGTCTTGGTGTTCAGATAGGTGTAGACGTCGGTTTTCGTAAAGGTATAGGGCGCGGAAGTCGTCACCGGGAAGGTATCCGTCCACGTCACGCCCTCCTCCCGGCACAGGGCGATGAGCCGGAGCAGGATCTCGTTGCGCTCTGCGGCAGAACCCATGGCGGAGGTGTCCAGCGTCACCTGATAGCTGCTGGCGTTGGTCACCAGCACCCGGCCCCGGCTGTCCAGGATCTCGCCCCGGACGCTGTCCACCGTCTCTCTCTCGGCGGTGGTGTAGGACGCCTGCTCCTGATAGCGGTCGCCGTTGACGATCTGGAGGTTATAGAGCACGGAGCCGTAAAAGCACAGCACCGCCGCGAACACCAGCAGCAGCCCGCCGCTGCGCCAGCGCAGCTGGCGGCCCTCCGCCTCGGTGCGGTCCTCCGGCGCTTTGCGGCCGTAGCGCTTGAAGTCCTTATTCATGGTAGATCCTCCCGTAATGCCGGCAGCAGAACAGGCACAGTCCGTACACCGGCACGCCGAACACCAGCGTCCAGAGGTATTCCGGCGCCGCCGTCCGCAGCAGGGCGGGCAGAGCCACCCCGGCGGCCAGCCGGGGCAGGATCTGGCTGAGCTCGTAGACCAGCTGGCTCACAAGGCTGGCCAGCAGGAATCCCACCAGATCCCGGCGCATGACGTACTGGGCCAGCAGGCCGCAGATCCACCCAAGCAGGGGCAGGCCCGCCGCCCAAAGCGGGCTCCCGTGGGTGGCGGCGGCGAGGACGATACCGGCGGCGATGCCGAAGCCCGCCCCGGCCCGGGCCCCCTCCAGCACGCCCACCGCCACCGCCGTCACCGGCAGCAGCATGGGCACCGCCCCGAGGGGCAGGAAGGTCAGCACGTAATAGTTGAAAATGGTGATGAGCGCGAGGGCGGCGCCGTAGGCCGTCCACTTCCACGCGATGTCACGGGGCGTCATGCCGCCGCCCTCCTTCCTGTCTCCCGGCGGAGCCGGGAATATCCGCCGCGCAAAGGCGCGGCACGGCTGTTTTCACGGTGCGTTATCCGCACGCGGGGTTTTTACACCAGCTCGCCGAACAGCGCCCATGTGGAGCAGCCGGTGATCTTCACGTCGGCAAAGGTCCCGATGAGGGACAGGTCGCCGTTGAGGTGGACCAGCCGGTTCCCGGGGGTGCGGGCATTGAGGTTGCAGCGGGCGTCGTCGCTCTCGCCGTCGATGAGACAGCGCTGGACGGTGCCGATGTACGCCTGATGCTTTTCCAGCGAGATGCGGTTCTGGGCCTCCACCAGCCGGTTGAAGTTGGCGGACTTCTCTTCGCGGCTCATGGGGTCGTCCATCTCGGCGGCGGGGGTGCCCTTCCGGGGGGAGTAGATGAAGGTGAACAGCGCGTCGAACCGCACCAGCTCGATGAGGGACAAAGTCTCCTCAAATTCCGCGGTGGTCTCGCCGGGGAAGCCCACGATCACATCGCTGGTGAGCACCACGTCCGGGATCCGCGCCCGCAGGGCGGCCACCTTTTCGAGGTACTGCTCCCGGGTGTAGCGGCGGTTCATGGCCTGAAGCACCCGGCTGCTGCCGGACTGGAAGGGCAGGTGGATCACCGGGGCCACCTTTTCGCAGTCCCGCATAACGTCGAAGAGTTTTTCGGTGGCGTCCTTGGGGTGGCTGGTCATGAAGCGCAGGAGGAAATCTCCGGGGACGTCGTTGGCCCGGCGGAGCAGCTCCGGAAAGTCCACGCCGCAGTCCAGATCCTTGCCGTAGGAGTTGACGTTCTGGCCCAGCAGGGTGATGTCCTTATACCCCTGCTCCGCCAGCTGGCGGATCTCGTCGAGGATGATGTCCGGCTCCCGGCTGCGCTCCCGGCCCCGGACGTGGGGGACGATGCAGTAGGTACAGAAGTTGTTGCAGCCGTACATGATGGACACCCATGCCTTGATGGAGCCGGAGCGCCGGACGGGCAGGCCCTCTACGATGGCGCCGTCGGAATTCTCGATCTCGAACACCCGGCCCCGGCGGAGATACACCCGCCGCAGGAACTCCGGGAACCGCCACAGGGC
>CAKUKL010000041.1 GCA_934662925.1 uncultured Oscillospiraceae bacterium
AATGATATGTGATCCGTCCGTCGTGATATTCCCGGTCCACATAGCCGCCGAACTTCACCGCCACCGCCTGATCCGGCTTCGCCGTCTCCCACGGGTAGCCCGCGTCCAGCCACGCGTCCGGCTCCTCCGTCTGATAGCCGTCCACGATCTTCTGCCGGAACAGGCCGAAGCGATAGCGGATGCCCATGCCGCCCCCAGGCACGCCGAGGAAGGCCATGGAATCCATGAAGCAGGCGGCCAGGCGGCCCAGACCGCCGTTGCCGAGACCCGGGTCCCGCTCCAGCTCGCAGATGGCGTCCAGATCCTCCCCCAGATCCCGCAGCCCGTCCCGGACGATGTCCCGGATGCCCAGATCCAGCAGATAATTGTTCAGCAGCCTGCCAATGAGAAACTCCATGGAGAAGTAGTAGACCTCCTTCTCCTGCCCGGCGCGCACCCGCTCGATGGTCTCGGTGCGCACCTTGGACGCCTGACTTTTGATCAGACTCACCAGCACCTGATATTTTTCCAGATCGCTGCACAGCTCCAGCGGCTTGCCCGCGATGTCGATGCAGCCGTTGCGGAACGCGATCTTGAAGTCCTCTTTTCCTACAAACATAAAATGGTCATCTCCCAAGGGCGGCGCCGCGCCGGCCCATTCCGGCGGAGGGTACGCGCGCGTGTTCTCTGTCTATTCTATTTCTCTGCCCGCGGCTCCGGTTCCGGCTCCCCGCCGTCCCGCCGGAGGATCACGCCGCCCAGCGGCGGCACCGTGAGGGTCAGCGACTGCGCCCGGCCGTTGGCGGGAACCTCCTCCGTCCGCAGGATGCCGGGGTTGTAGTGCAGGCCGCTGCCGCCGAAGCGCTCCTCGTCGCTGTTGAAGATCTCCCGCCAGCGCCCCGGCTCCGGCGCGCCCAGCCGGAAGCCGAAGTGGCTGTCCGTCCGGAAATTGATGACCACAAGGGTCACGTCGTCTTTTTCTCCCCGGCGGGCGTAGCTCAGAATGCTGTCTGCCCGGTCGTCCGGGTCGATCCATTCAAAGCCGTCCCAGCCGTGCTCCCGCCGCCAGAGGCTCGGCTCCGCGCAGTACAGCCGGTTGAGCTGCCGGATGAACTCCTGATGCTGCCGGTGGTGGTCGTAGTCCAGCAGGAACCATTCCAATCCCTCGTAAAACCGCCACTCGATGAACTGGCCGAACTCATTGCCCATGAAGTTCAGCTTCCCGCCC
Source organism: uncultured Oscillospiraceae bacterium (assembly GCA_934662925.1). Taxonomy (GTDB): domain Bacteria; phylum Bacillota; class Clostridia; order Oscillospirales; family Oscillospiraceae; genus Enterenecus. The sequence goes on from CAKUKL010000041.1 coordinate 1,208, forward strand.
GGGTGGGTCATCTGATACAGGGCCAGCAGCCGCAGCCCGGCGAACTGCCGCCAGTAATCCCCCGGCTGCCGCCCGATGAGGGAGCGCTTGCCGTGCACCACCTCGTCGTGGCTCAGGGGCAGGATGAAATTCTCCGAAAAGGCGTACATCATGGAGAAGGTGAGCTTTTCGTGGGCCCCGGGCCGCCACGGGAAGTCCGTCTGCAAATACCGCAGGGTGTCGTTCATCCACCCCATGTCCCACTTGTAGTGGAAGCCCAGCCCCCCCTGCTCCGGCGGCTTTGTTACCATGGGCCACGCCGTGGATTCCTCCGCCGCGGTGAACACGCCGGGGAACTGCTCCCCCACCGTCCGGTTGAACTGCCGCAGGAACTCCACGGCCTCGAGGTTTTCCTCCCCGCCGTTCCGGTTGCGCCGCTGCCGGGCGGGGTCGTCCACGCCGTAGTTGAGATACAGCATGCTGGTCACGCCATCCACCCGGATGCCGTCGGCGTGGAACCGCTCCAGCCAGAATACCGCGCTGGACAGCAGGAAGGACCGCACCTCTCCCCGTCCGAAGTCGAAGGTGTACGTCCCCCACTGGACGTGATCCTGATCCTCGTACAGCTTTTCGCCGTTGAACCGGCCCAGCCCGTGGCTGTCCCGGCAGAAATGCCCGGGCACCCAGTCCAGGATAACTCCCAGCCCCGCCCGGTGGCACCGGTCGATGAGGTACATCAGGTCCTTCGGCCCGCCGTACCGGCTGGTGGCGGCGAAATACCCCGTCACCTGATAGCCCCACGAGCCGTCCAGCGGGTGCTCCATCACCGGCATGAGCTCGATGTGGGTGTAGCCCATGTCCTTCGCGTAGGGGACCAGCGTATCCGCCAGCTCCCGGTATGTATAGAACGCCCCCGGCGGCACATCCTGCTCCCCCGCCCGGGGAACGTCGTGCTGCCGCCACGAGCCGAGGTGGACCTCGTAAATATTCAGCGGCTCCCGGAAGTGGTCCCGGCCCTTCCGGGCCGCCATCCAGTCTCCGTCCCGCCAGCGGTAGCCCGTGAGCTTCACCGCCCGGGACGCTGTCCCCGGCCGCAGCTCCGCGGCGAAGGCGTAGGGGTCAGCCTTATACAGCAGCTTCCCCGCCGCCGTCTCGATAAGGTATTTATACAGCGCCCCCTCGGCCACGCCGGGCACAAAGCCCGCCCAGACGCCGCCGCTGACATGGCGCAGCCAGTGCTCCCCCGGCTGCCAGCCGGTGAACTCGCCCACCACCCGGACGCTCCTCACCCCCGGCGCCCACACGGCGAAGCGCACACCGCCCGCGCCGTTCACCCGGGCGAAATGGGCCCCCAGCCAGCGATAGCCGCGGCAGCATTCGCCCCGGGCAAACCGGGCCAGCTCTTCCCTTGTCATCCAGCCATTTTCCCTCATGCGCTGCCTCCGGCGGCCTGCCGCCCGTCCTTTGTGTCCCGGCGGGCGCGCCCGCCCGCTCCCGTCAGCCGCCCTCGCCCCCGCATCCTTAGGGATGCAGGGCCTGCGGCTTTGTCTCAGTATACTACAACCGCCCGTCGAATGGTAGGGGCTTTGCTGATTTTTTACCTGACGCTTTCGCCGGTTTTTCCCGGCGGACGCGCCCGGTTTTTTCCGCTGGCCTGTCGTTTCCTGCGGAAATCATGACCGCCGGTGGTGATTGCAAAAAGAGTCCCCGGAGCGCATGAGCGCTTTGTCCGTCTGCCGGGGACGATCAGCCCTTGTTGGCCTGATAGCGGCCCAGCATCATGGCGGCGGTGATCCGGGTCACGGGACCGGTGGGAGCCAGCTTGTTGCCGGTGCCCTGGATCACGCCCTCGGCCACGGCCCACTGGAGCGCTTCCATCGCCCAGTCGCCCGCGGTGAACACGTCGTCATAGCTGAGGATGTTGGTGTCGTCGGCCACCTTGCCGTCCGCCCAGCGGTACAGCATGACGACCATGGTCTGCCGGTCAACGGTGCCCTTGGGGGCCAGCTCGCCCTTGCCGTTGCCGGTGATGATCTTCTTCTCCACGGCCCACTTCATGGCGTCGGCGGCCCAGGTGGAGACCTTGGCGGCGTCGGGGGCCTTCAGCTCGCCGGTGACGGCGGGGGAGCCGGAGGCGCGGTACAGGACCAGAGCCAGCTGCTCACGGGTGAGGGGGGCGTTGGGGCTGAACTTGCCGTCGGAGCCTTCCATCAGGCCCTGCGCCAGCACGTACTTGAGGGTCTCGCCGTCGGCGCCCTTGGCGTACCACGCGTCGGCGTCCAGATCGGAGTACTTGCCGATGTAGTCGGTGTCCACCTTGTAGGTCACGTTGCCCACGACCTTGGTGTCAGTGACGATCTCGCCGTCCAGCTTGAGGGTGCCCTTGACGGTGATGGTCACGGCCTTGTCGGAGGTGATGGCCCTGCTGGCGGCGGTGAGGTTATTGACGGTACCGTTTCCGGTGACCTTCCACGCGGCGTCGCCGGTGAGGGTCACGTCCACGGTGTTGTAGCCGTTGAAGTACTCCTTGTTGGCCACCTGACCGATGTTGTAGTACTCGCCGATCCTGAAGCTGGTCAGCTGGTACTTCAGCCAGTCCTCGCTGAGCTTCTCACCGGCCTTGGCGGCCTTGACGGCGTCGGAGCCTTCCTTGGTCACATGGATGGCGGCGGTGGAGGACACGGTACCCTCCAGCGTGGTGGTGCCGGACAGGTTGATGACCAGCGCGGAGGGAGCCTGCGCGCCGTTTTCGTTGGTCTCATAACCGGTGGCATTGTAGATATCGCCGGTCAGCTTGACGTCCTTGAAGTTGAACACGCCCTTGTTGGCGGCCGCGGCGGTGCCGGTCTTGGTGGGCCAGCCCGCGTTCTCCTTGTGCTCGGTGTAGAAGGAGAAGGTGGCCATATCCATGCCGGTGGTGGCGTCGTCATTGTCCATGGCCTGAATGAGGATGCCGTTGCCGGGGTTCAGCTCCGCGCCGGAGGTGATGTCGGCCTCTACGGAGCAGCCGGTCTTGTAGAGGAAGGTGGTGTAGCCGGAGTTGACCTTGGTGCCCTCCTCGATGGTGATCTTATTGGTGCCCTGATGGATCATGAAGCCGAAGGTGTCGGAGTTGATGGTGGTCACCTTGTCGGCAGTGGGGGTGTAGGTGGTCAGCTCCTTGCCGTTGGCGTCGGTGAGGGTGATGGTCTCGCCCTTCTTCAGCGCGGTGTAGGTGCCGAAGCCGCCGGTGAAGATGGTGGCGTAGGTGCCCACGGTCATGTCAACGCCGTAGAAATACTCGTCGGCATTTCCGATGGCATAGGTGCCGTAGCCGGAGCGGCTGGTGTAGGGGTTGGAGTCCTTGGCGGCCTTGCTGCCGAAAGTGTCGTCATTCTGCATGACATAGTCCGCGCCGGTGAGCAGCATGGTGGTGTTCACCACGTTGAGCTTCATGTTGCTGCCGGAGTCGGTGGACAGCACGGCCCACTGGGCGGCGCTGACCTTGGAGTCGATGACGGTGGTGGAGGAGTCGGTGCCCATCAGGTTGGTGGTGCGGGAGGAGCCCATGATGCCCAGGATCCAGGGGGGCGCCACCATGGTGGACTGGTCGGGGCTGTTCTTGTAGCCCGCGTACAGCGTGCCGCCGTCAGAGTGGAGGACGGAATCCCGCACGATGACGTCCGCGCCGTCGTCGGCGAACAGCGTCAGGTTGGCAACGCCGGAGACATTGACCTTGGACTTCTCGATGACCAGCAGGGTCTCCTTGCCGGAGGCCATGATGGCGGCGCCGAGTCCGGAGAAGTCGCAGGTCTTGCTGCCGTCGCCCTTGCTGTTGATGGTGATGTCAGCACCGGTGATGGTGTACTTGGAGTCCACGACGATGATGGGGTTGAAGCCCTCGTACTCGCTCTTGATCACAAGGCCGGTGGCGGATTCGCCGGTGACCTTGTCAGCACCGGAGGCGATGGCTTCCGCGACGGACTTGTCGGCCACCAGCTTGCCGTCCTTGACGTACACGGCGGTGGTGTAGGCATAGTCGTCGTCCTCGGTGGTGTGACCGCCGCCGCCGAAGGAGCTGATGTTGTCCTTGTCGCTGGTGACGATCCGGTCTACCTTGTACTCTTTCGCGCCCGCGGTCTCAGGGGCGACCACGACGCCGTCCTTGATCCACACGGAGAGCTGGGTCTCGGGGAGCGTGAATTCCTGAGAGCCGCCGGGGCCGCCCGGCCCTCCGCCAGGTCCGCCGGGACCGCCTTCCCCGCCGCCCGGAGGCGCGGCAAACGCGCTGCCCACAGCCAGCCCCGCGACCATCGCGGCGGACAACAGCATCGCTGTCAGCTTCTTCAGTTTCATGTTCATTTCCTCCTTTTTGCTCTGCGGCCTTCGACTGCTTCCAACTGCTTCGGCCGTCCTGCATACCCATAATATAACCTGAAAGCCCCACTCCGTCAAGTCATTCTGCACAAAATTAACCGGCTATTTCGCTGATATTTAATCTTTTTTAACATTTTTGCACAAGGTCAGCGCCGTTCCTTCGTATAAACCCGCCAAGGGCCAGATTTTTGCCCTGAAAATGGAAAGTCCCCGGCGCGGCCAACGCCGCGCCGGGGACCGATATGATCATTCTCCGCCGTCCAGCCGGTCCGTCTCCTGCGGTTCGCCGGGATGACGCAGACTGTCCGGCTCGTCCCGCTCCAGCAGGGCGCGGTAGTCCAGGGCATAGAAGGAAAACAGCAGGTGGCAGAACACGTCCGGGTCGCCCAACTCCAGCTTTGTCAGCTCGATGATGCGGGCGATGCGGTAATTCATGGTGTTCCGGTGGATATAGAGGGCGGCGGCGGACTCGCCGATGGAGCGGTTGTGGGTAAGGTACACCCGCAGGGACTCCAACAGCTCCGTCTCGTGGAGCCGGTCGTAGTCCCGGAGGAGCATCACCGCCGAGTGACAGAACTGGTACAGATCCTCCCGGGCCGCCGCCAGCTCCAGCGCGTGGTACACGGCGTAGTTGTCGTAAAAATACAGCGCCTGCTCCGGTCGGAGCTTCCGCCCCAGCTCCAACGCCTGATCCGCCTGCCGGTTAAAGTCGGGCACGGCGTTGAGGTAGGACATGGGCCGACTCACGCCGGCAGTCAGCCCTTCCTGCCGGAGAATGGTCTCCATGGTCTCGCAGAAGGCCTCGTCCATCCGCAGAGTCTCGCTTACCGGGCAGAGCATTTTCAGCTCCTCCACGTACACAAAGGTCTTGAACTGGGGGAAGGCGGCAGAGAACCGGTCCACCAGCCGCCGCCGTCCGGCGCTGTCCATTTCCACCGGGCCCTCCCGGCCCTGAATGGACACGATCTGCACCCGGCTTTTGGACAGCAGGTTCCAGTTGAAGTAGTCCAGCCGCTCCCGGATGATCCGGGGGTCGGTGATCCGCCCCTCCAGCAGGTCGTACACGAAGTAATCCAGCATACTGTCCGGTACGGAAGCCCGCGCCGGGTCCCGCTGGAGCTCCATGGCGATGAGGCTGCCTACGAAGTCGAAAAACTCCATGCCGTTCCCGTCCGGCACACCGAAGTACAGCGGCGCGTCCAGATAGCCCAGAATGCGCCCCTCCGTCGCCAACACCCGGCGCAGCATGGGCGGCGGGCAGTCCCCGCTCTCGTCCAGCACCGCCCGGCCCGTCTCCAGCGACTTCCGGTACGCGCCGTTAACGTTCCCGCAGGTGAGCACCCCCATGGGAATGCCCATATTTCCGATGATGTCCGCCCAGCGGGCGTCCTCAATGCCGTCCTCCCGGGTGATGGCCATCACGGAGCTGCTCCCGTTGGACAGGATCATGGGATTGCCGAACTCCGGCCGGGCCAGATCCAGCAGCCGCTGGAGGTCGTGGGTCCGCATCAGCTCGTTGAACAGGGCAAACCCGGTTTCCTTTTGTGTGGACATACGCGCATTCCGTCCTCTCCGGGGCGTTGGCCGCCCCTTTCCTTATACTCCGGCCAGCGCCTGCTTCACGTCGGCAATGAGATCGTCGATATCCTCCAGACCCACGGACAGCCGCACCAGATCCGGGGACACCCCGGCGGCGGTCAGCTCCTCGTCATTCATCTGCCGGTGGGTGGCGGAGGCGGGATGGAGCACGCAGGTCTTGGCGTCGGCCACGTGGGTGGCGATGGAGCACAGCTTCAGCCCGGCCATGAACCGCTCGGCGGCTGCCCGGCCGCCCCGGACACCGAAGGAGATGACGCCGCATGTGCCGTTGGGCATATACTTCTTCGCCCGCTCGTAGTATTTGTCGCCGGGCAGGCCGGGATACTTCACCCACGCCACGTTGGGCTCGCTCTGGAGGAACTCGGCCATGGCCTGGGCGTTCTCGCAGTGCCGGGCCATCCGCAGGGGCAGGGTCTCCATGCCCATGCCCAGCAGCCACGCGTTCATGGGCGCGGGGGTGGAGCCGAAGTCCCGCATGAGCTGGGCCGTGGCCTTGGTGATATACGCGCCGCCCTGACCGAATTTCTTGGTATAGGTGATGCCGTGGTAGCTGTCGTCCGGGGTGGTGAGACCGGGGTACTTGTCGGCGTGGGCGTCCCAGTCGAAATTGCCGGAGTCCACGATGGCCCCGCCCACGGCGGCGGCGTGGCCGTCCAGATACTTGGTGGTGGAGTGGGTGACGATGTCCGCGCCCCACTCGAAGGGCCTGCAGTTGGCCGGGGTGGCGAAGGTGTTGTCCACGATGAGGGGCACGCCGTTTTCGTGGGCAACCTTGGCGAACTTCTCGATGTCCAGCACCGTCAGCGCCGGGTTGGCGATGGTTTCGCCGAATACGGCCTTGGTGTTGGGCCGGAAGGCGGCGCGCAGCTCGTCCTCGGTGCAGTCCGGGTCCACGAAGGTGAACTCGATGCCCATGCGCTTCATGGTGACGGCGAAGAGGTTATAGGTACCGCCGTAAATGGTGGACGACGCCACCACATGGTCCCCGGCGGAGGCGATGTTGAACACTGCGAAGAAGGACGCCGCCTGCCCGGAGGACAGCAGCATGGCCGCCGTACCCCCCTCGAGTGCGCACAGCCGGGCGGCCACCGCGTCGCTGGTGGGGTTCTGGAGCCGGGTGTAGAAATAGCCGGAGGCCTCCAGATCGAAGAGCTGGCCCATGGCCTCGCTGGTCTCGTAGCGGAAGGTGGTGGACTGGATGATGGGGATGTTCCGGGGCTCGCCGTTGCCGGGGCGGTAGCCCGCGTGGAGACAGTCGGTGTTGAACTTCATTCGTATACGCTTCCTTTCGGGCGGACGCTCCACCCCTCGAATCTAAAAAACACGTCGTTGTGCTATTTTATATGGTCATGCCGGAGCTGTCAATCATTTCCGACCAATCCGAAATCCGGCTCCAGCGGCCCGGGCAGCTCCACCGCCCCGTAGGCGGTAAGATCCTCCCCTTCCACCTGAAACCGCACCGCGTCCACCGATTCCAGATTGCCCAGCGTGTTCACGATGGAGTAGATGAGCAGGGTCTGACCCTCTTCACCCTCCGGCATACCCTCCAGCAGCTCTCTGGAGAAATTGAGGACGCACACGCCGTCCTCCACCTTGGCGGAGATGAGCTGGGTCCCCTCCGGGATGACGGAGGTCAGCTCCTCTTCCTGTGGCCCGGACAGCAGCGCCCGGGTGACCACGTCGGCAAACACGTCGTCCTCCGTCACCTGAAATACCCGGGTCTCAAAACCAAGGCCCCGGCCCGCGGCCCGGGGAAAGTACAGCACGGCGGATTTTTCCACCGGCCGCTCCTCCGCGCCGGACAGCACCACCTGCCCCGGCTCCAGCTCCTGCCGGTAGCGGTAACTCAGCTGCCGCCCGCTGACGGTGACGGACACCCGCTCCACCCCGGGGATCTGGCTGAGGGTCATGGTGATGCAGTAGTCGGCCAGCGTCAGCCGGATGCCCGCAAGGCTGCCGTAATCGTCGGACAGGTCCACCCACAGAAGGCCGTCGGCGTCCAGCTTCCAGCCCAGCAGGCGGGTGCCCGCCGGGAAGGGGGACGTCAGGCCGCTGTCCCGGTCCGGCCCGGCCAGCAGGGCGTTCATCATGGCCTCCACCGACATGGTCCCGCCGTAGGAAACGGTATCCATGGCGCTGTAGGAGGAATTCTCCCAGTCGGACAGGTCGCCGGTGAACCACAGCACCGGCCCCTCCTCCTGTCCGGGGGCGGCGGCGCAGCCGGACAGGGCC